>JAZRAY010000121.1:0-51179 GCA_045634805.1 Succinivibrio sp.
AGTTTTAATTCTTTATAATTTTCCTTTATGTAAATATAATCTCTTTTCCAAACACCTTTACCAATCTTGTATTTGGTAACATGGATCATATTTAAATAAAACATATAAACATTTGTAAATTTTTTATACTTCTGTTTCATAAAGGTTCAATATTCTTTTTTACATATTTATCTAAACGTATAAGACATTTATATTTTTCACTATCTGTAATAATTCCCTGAATATAGAGAAAATCCAAATGATGAATAGTTGTAGTTGCTGTTAGTTCCACATCTTCTGATATAAATTTAAATCCCTTTTTATGTAACTGATTAGATAAAGGAATACCGCAAGAATCATAATCCAACTGTAAAAGCATTTCTATCTCCTAAATCGACCACCCCAATTTCAATGCTCTTGGCTTTTCAGGTTTTTGCGGTATCTCTTCTTTTGAAGGTTCTTCTATATGCACAGCTTCAGCAAAGATATGTGTTTGATTAAAGTCATGACGTTTTGAATAGGATACTTGATATTGTATTACTGTCACTTGATAATCTTTGTGTTGATTAATCCACTCGTTAAGCTCGTCAACTGCATTTGTTTCTCTATACCAACCTCTATCAAAAGAAGTGTCGTTATATTCAAAACTATCTTTAAATTCTAAGTACATTTACTCGTCCTTGCTTTCAGGTCTTAGAAAATCCTCTAACCACTCAACAAGCCAGTCTATCTCTTCAATCTCTTCTTCCTTGCGGGCATACTCTTCTTTGTAGCAGTTCAAGGCTTTGAGTGCGATTCTGATTTGATTGTCATTCATAGCAACCTGGTATAGCATTCCGCTCATATATCTACCTCGTAAACTCCAGACCGTCATACTGCTTCAGTAAATCCCTGACATGTTCAAAGTCTTTTTTCTTCTGCTTATGGAACTTGGTATAGTTGGCATTAAACCCTTTCTGTTCTTCCGCTTGCTCTGATGCAATCACACGCTCTAAGGCTTCAATCAGCACATCCTTATCACGTCTGTAGAGCCTGACAATGGTAGGAATCAGAATATCTGCATTACTCATTTTTTCAGCTCGTCCTCGAACATGATTTCAAACTTTCTTTTGATTGAATTTGCCTGAAATCTTTCCTCTTCCTCATGAGGTTTTAGACCTCCCTGATTAACCTTCTCAATCAGGCTTAATGATGAGAGGCTTGTATTCATTGATTTAATAATGAATCTAGCTTCAGTGAGATTCACTGGAACGCTCTTTATATCTTCGCTCATAGTTGCTTCCCCATTGGAACTAAACTTCCATCTGCTTTCTGATACCCGCTTATCAGCTCAGAAAACAGCTTAACTGTTCTACCGCTAAAGAAAGAAAGTTGAAATCTGACTGATGGTCCATGTGTTATAAATTCGAGATGTCTGCAGTAAGCGTCGGTGTACTTATAATATTTGCGTTTCATTCCTCACCCTTTTCCACTTGTACATTCAAAACTTCTTTGATAACGACAGAATCTACACCTAAATTATCTGCCATCCATGAATCATTCTTGTTTATTGGAAATTGTTTTTTGAAGTATTCAATTACTTCTTCATCTGTTCTAAGCTTATGTTTCTCTTTAATTTTCTCAAATGTTTCTAAATCAATTTCATCCTCAATTTCTAATCTCATTTCAACTTTGATTTTCATAACCTTTACAAGCTCCCACACATCTTTATTCTTATTAAATCTAAGTAACATTTCTATTCCTTTAAAACCACTCTTAGATCTGCGTCATCAAAAGGTGGATGTGATTCATCAACATTGTGACTATTGAACTTACGAATATCGGCAAATTCGATTTCTTTATCCAGCCAAATCTCTTCATTAAAAATCTTAGCTACATCCCCACGATATTCGTCAATAGGTGCAAGCGGTTTGAGCTTTGAAGCGTTTTTATCTATGACTAAACAAACTCTAACATTCAGAGAAAATTGTTTAAGAAATTCTTTAAGTATCATTCCTTATCCTCTTTCTCTTTAATTTCTTTATCAACCTTGTTTAAATCATAAATTAACCTTGTCAGTTCTTCGATTCCACTCAGAAAACGGATGTTGTCTTTTGTGGTTTTAATCTCATGGATGGTCAAAGTAATTAAACAACCGATTAAGAAAATGTTTAAAAGAATTGAAATTACTATCGTTGTTTCCATTTTATTTTTCAGCCTCCTCAGCCTCTTCAAAATCCTTTCTGTGTAGAAGATTCTTAACTTTACAAAGCGCTTTCTCACAAATAATTTTGCGATTTCTAAACTTAGAATCATCCCTTGTATATTTCATTTTTCGGTCCAGAATGTCGATTTCATCAATCAAAGACTGGTGTATTGCCACTAATTCTCTTGAAGATAGATCTACGTTCATTCCTCATACTCCGCAACATAGTCTTGAATGATTTCATTGTTAGACATATCGAAGTATGTGTCTTTTATGTAAATTTCACCTGAATACTCTATATTGTGTCCGTTAGGTAATTTACCCTCATACCGGTAAGTAACAAGTGAATCAACCACATCTTGCTCAATATTTTCAATGAATAATTTTTCAATCTCTAAATGGTCTTCATGTTCAATTAGAATTGTCAGGATTCTTTTTAAGTTATTAAAGAAGTCAATATTTTGTTCTAAAATCATTCCTCAACTCCATTAACCAAGTTTTAATTCCTCTAAAGTTGAAATTTCCTTTATTAACCGTTCTGTTTTTTCGTAAGTTGTATCTTCTATTTCTACTCTTTCTTTAGGTCTGAATGGTTCTTTATTATTCCAATCTAACTTCCATTCAACATAATCACGATATACTTCAAGAGCACGTATTATTAGATTAAGCGTTTTTGTATCTGCTATTCTTACTTTCATTCTTTTAACTCTCTTGCATAAATGTGATCGATAGTTACATCCGCATCGTTACTACTTCCAATTTCATCAAGTAAAACTTCAGATAATTCATCTTCAGAATATTCACTCTTAAATTTTTCTAAAGCTTGTTCTTCTGTTTCTGCTTCAATTTCATATTTTCCATGTGCTAAGTATTCAATCCTACCAACAACATTTATTTCATATTTCATTCTTTCACTCCAAACATAAACCATTGAACTATTGATAAGCCAGCTACAATAAAGCAAGCAATAACAATCATAGTTATAGCTATATCTTTTGCACTTTTAAAAGCCTCTTCCCAATCAATATCTAATGACATAAACCACAGAACAGTGACTATTAAACAAACAATTAGGCAAGGTATAGCTAACCATAGAGGAATCATTCCTCCACTCCAAATGGTTGCCAAACACCATCTTTATTTAATTCAAGTTCAAAAAATAATTTTTCCATACTGTAATTAACCAAACCTAAAGTGATACATGATTCTTCTTTATTGCTAAAAACATTGATTATCAAAGCTTGTCCTACAGTTATGCCATTACCTTTATTTCGCCAAGTTATCTTAGTTCCTATTAAGGATTTAGTTTCTATTCCAAGAGTTTTAGCTAACTCTTCATGATTATTAAAAGCTCTCCACTTCTTTTCTTCAACTTCCTTAACCTTGTCTGCTGGGAGGAAAAATAAACTTCCTTTACCACAAGTAATAAAAGGAAAGTCATGAAGTTGATTCACATCATCTAATATTTCAAAGCAATTTTGACGCACTAATGCATTTAAATAACTTAATGTATCTGCGAAAAAGCCATCTTTGTTTATATAGCTTCTTGCTTCTTCAGCATTTAGAACTGAATAAACGTCTTTTCTATCAAATGTTTTCATCGTTCATCCCCATTGGCTTAACACACTTTTCAATGAGATCATAAAGTTTTGAGAAGGCCTTATCTCTTTCCTTCTCCGTCAGGATTCCACAGCAATACAAGTCACAAATTTCTATATGTAGGTTATTAATGCGATTTTTCGCTTCTTCTTTTTTAAATTCATATCCTGCTAAACGAATCTGAAAAGATAGAGGAACAGCCGTATTTTGAAAGTCCAATAAAATAACCATTTTATTTTTCCTCTCTGTCCATGACGGCCATACTGGAGAGCTTGTCTTTGAGAATATTAAGCATTTCTATCTTCATCTTAGATTCTTCAGACATTCTCTGTTCTTTGTCCATAAAGGCCAGTTGCAAGGTTTTATCTGTTAAATCTAGCATCCGTTTAGGACATAGGAAGGCATGTGTTACAATCGCTTTTTGAAGTTCTGATTTAGGTTCATAGCCTTTAGCTCTTTGTTCTAATTCATTGCTGATAGCCTTCAAGCTGAATCGTGCCGTTTCTACGTATTCCCTGATGTCTTCAATCTGTTCTTCAAGCTTTTTAATCTTTTGTAAAGCCTGCTGATATTCTTCCAGTAATTCCATATAAGACCTCTTAAAAAAAACTAGCCTATGCTGTGAATTTCAGATGTGTTTTTGGGTTCTCGAACAAATAAACATAGGCTAGGAAAAAACTATTTACTGCTACCTAGTAAATCTCTTAAATATTCCTCAAGAATCTCGTCGTCTCTGTTTGATTTAGTCGCCATTATTAATCTCACTTTCAAATCTCTTCTCTAAGGCTTCCAATGAATAATCGGGTCTAAATAGGATTGATGTCTTTTGCTGCATTCCCTTTAATATTTCCCAATATTCAGGAAGATTGTTATAAATTGCTTCTAATTCTTTCAGGTTCTTGTTTCCGCAACAGTAGCAGGAGACTCTATCAAGCACCTGATACAACTGCACTCCGTTATCTTCCAGATATGTAAATCCGTTTTTGTAGCACTTAACTAGGCAGTCATTTTCAGTCATGCCCCATAAAATCAGGGGATAGATTTTGATGTTTTTGCCTCTTTTAATACGAACTCTGTCAAGTTCATCCTTGGCGATTCCAACATATTCACATACTGGCTCATCGCCGAAAGTCTCTTTGTAGAAGTTGTTGATTAACTGCTTTTTAAGCTCGGTTCCCCAACGCGCTCTACCTCCGCACCATGAATAACCTTTCTTTATGCTTTTGTCTCTTGTCTTGATTTCATGCTCGCAAAAGTAATAATCAAAAGGTTTTGATAGTGTCAGCCGTTTATGCTTTACCCCCCCCTACACAGAAGGGCAGACAAGCGGTCCCAAGCCTTATAAATGCTTTTAAACTCTTTGCCTAAATCAACAAAAATCACATAATCCAATGGAAGCTTCTTTTCGAGGAGGGTTAATACCATTGCCAGGCTGTCCTTTCCACAAGAGCAACTTGCTACGTATTTCATTATTTAGTCACCATCTCGCTCAATCTTTTCCCATTCCTTCTCAAGCTCTCGAACATAACCATGGGGATCACCTTTCTCAAGTTCCTCTCTTATCATTCGCTGTTGCAGTGTTTCGTATGGTTGCTGCACAAAGTAATCATCTGCATTTTTATTTGTTTCGTTGGTCATCTTTTTTCTCCTTTCTTTAGTGGTTTATCAATGTATATATAAAAATTGTGAGATAGTCTGTCGTAGTCACGATCACTTTCGGGATATTGCTTTCCAGTGTTTAAATCAAGCCCCCACTGACCGCCATTAGACATACAGCCTGTATATAAGTAGGTGTTTATACCCAGCACTTCATACTCTAAAAGTTCTAAAATGCGGTCTTGGGTATAATCACTGTCTTCATGATCTCGAAACCAGAAGCTCTTAAAGTCTGAAGTAACACATCTGTGATGCACCATTTCGCTTGGATGCTTGTTGAAGTTATCATCTTCATCCATGATGCACAGCACGAACTCTGTTGGATTCGGCATAATCTTGATTAAGTCCTTAAATTTAGTCATTTGTATATGTATATCCTCAATGCATCAGATTCTGACTTTTCAATGCATCAAATTAAGATTTTTCAATGTATCTGTTTTTTGTGTTTAAGGAAGTCGCTCTTCCATCAGGTCTTTAAGTTCTTCAATCTCATTTAAAACCTGAAAGACAAGATAGATTGCAATGCCGACAGTGGTCCCGAGTAAGCACAAAACAATCAAGATTAAGATTTCAGTCATTCTTCTATGTCCTCATCATTCTTTAGTTCTTTATAGAGCTTAAAAGACACCCAGACGACACCAATCAGGAAGCAGATTAGGAGCGCGCACTCAATCTCAATTAGGTAAGGGAAGTCTAGTTTTTCCATTTTCTATTCCATCCACCTAACATCGTTGGAAGGAAAATTTCGGTCATCAGTTTCTCTGTAATTTTCTTCCGGCTCATCGTCATTTGGCTCTCGTCCAAAATCGTCGTATTCTTTCTCACTCTTACCGCTCAGATAATCGTAGTACTCGTCAGCACTGTCGAAGTCATAACATGTTTTATAACGTGCCATTTTGTTTCTATTACTCCAGTTAAGGCTTTATTTAAAAAAAGAGCTTCTGTACAAAAATCAGAGCACTCATAAAGAACAGTGCAACGATTGAGCCCTGAATCAAATCACAGATAAAAAAACGTCTGCGGAGCTTTCTGATTTCGTCTTCTACTATGTCTTTTGTCATGATTAACAAGCCTTCTATGTCTATTTGATTTCAACCGTCGGACACATAACTCCGGCGCTTTCATTAAGTGAAAAATGTTTCATTGCAGCACCCAGTCTGCTATAATCTTCAACTCTGTTACAGGATAAGGCCTCTGTATGAATGATTAGGGCTAGAGAATCATCTGAAAAGACCTTGATAATACTGCGACAGTTATTGTCCTTTTTATTTCGTAGGATTAAAGGGATTGCACTCACCCAAGGGATAGATTTGGCTAGAATCTCACTCCCTTGGAGGGTGTCACACACAACATCTACTTTCATTCTTGTTTACGTCCTTATCTAAAGAAAAAAATAACTAACTAAAAAAGAATTCTGTCCCGATACTTCTTTGCAGAGAAAAGAATGATTTTTCTTAAATCCTGCTGAGATATGGAGAGGGCCTGAGCTACTTCTTTGAAGGTGAATTGATTAAACAGTCTGGATAACATTTCTTCTATTGTTTTCTTATGAATCTGCTCAAGTCTTGCAATCAGCTCTTTAATGCGCTCCCTATTGGTTTTCTTGGAACGGCCAGAGCTAGTCTTGTATCTTTTCCCTGGTACCGCTTCTTTGGCGATTCTCTCATCTGACCATCCACACTCAATCAGTCGTCTGACAGTCCGGCGCGATATCTTCTTCTGCCTTGCAAGCTCCCTGATTGCTGTCATGAAAGTATCTCTATCCTCTTACTTCCAGGTGTGCGTTGTACCAGTTAATCAAATCCTCACGATAGAACTGTCTCTTACCGCGATTTATACTTATCATGCGGACTCCGGTTAGTCTTCCTGACTGTACCAGTCGTCTTAAGCTTGGAACACTGATAAAAAGCATTTGCGCTGCTTCTTTTACATCCAGCATTAACTTCCCTTTGAAAGCAAAATCAGACTCAGGAATGCTCTGAATTTCACGAGGAGAGTCTGATGTAGAGACAACCTTGCGCGGAGTCAGTTCTTTACCTAATAACTGTTTATAATCTGCTTTCATTTCTGCTTTAATTCCTTATTCTTGTCTCTTAAAAAATCCCCCTCAAAGAAACGGCAGATCATGAGGGGGCCAAAGTTTCACACATTTAGAGTTCTGAAGTCAGCTCATCAACCTTTTTATTCAATGCTTCGTGCAGAGCTGATTTCTCTTCCACTGAGAGAGAACCATCATTGTTAATCATGGTCTTTAAGCCCTCCGCATCAAAATCAGCGGTCATGGTCTGAATCAGATTCATGGTCTTTTCAAATAGAGGATTAGCCTCAGCTTTCTTGGTCTTCTTTGATGACTTTGCAGGTGCTGTCTCCTGAGCGGTTGGCATTCCGATTGCTGATGCAAATGCATCACTCTCAGACTGAGCTACTTGCTGAGACTGTGGAGCTGATGGGGCAACTGTGAAATAATCCTCAACCTTACCCACTCCGTCATTCAGTGAAACATAAATCTGACGAAGCTGTAAGAACTGTGCAGGAAGGATTGTTTCGATACGACGCTGAATTCGCTCCTCAATCATTTCCTTGGTTACATGGAACTCAGCAAAAGCTCCTAGAAGCTTCTTAATCGATTCAGGAGAGGTATCCACCTGAGCCTGCATGGTGATGTTACACTGACGCACAGCCTGTTCGATGATATCACCAGGAAGAATTGCCTGAAGACATGCTCTCACACGACGAGCTGCGTTGTTTGCTTCAAGCTCATAGATATCGCGTGGGTCGGTCAGCTTATAAGAGCCTTTCTTGGTATAGCGCTCTAATGGTACTGAGAAAGTTCTTTCCTCACGAGCATTAGTCTCTACATCCCAAGCGTAAGCCTGAAGGACAGCTACATTTCCGTCATTTGAAAGCTCTCTCCATCCAGACTGAATATTTCCCCATTGAGCCTTAATAATTTCCATCAGACGAATAGATGGACCTGAGATAGAAGTACCACCTCTTGCATACTGATAAACAGCTACAGAAGCTAGAGTAGGGCGTGTACAAGCATTCAGAATGTTGTCACAAGCCTTAACTGGGTCTCTAGGGAACATCTTGGCAATCTGAAGAGATGCCTGAACCTCGGCAATATTCTTCTGCACTTCGGAGGTCCCCATGACACTCATATTTGTATTTGCGCCCTGACGAAGAGAAGGCATATTATTCTGTGAGAAGGGATTATCTAAACGTTGAACGTTATATGAATCTGTCATTTTGTTAAATCCTCATATTTTATCTGTTTTGGATTGGGTGATTTTTTACAACTTCACCTTATTGGAGAATCTTCTTTCACGGTATGAAAGCTCTTTATAGATATCAGGCTGCTCCGTTTCCAGACGCTTCACATCAAGCTCATGCTTAACGATAGTGTTGTAAGCTTCATACACTGATGGATACTTGCTTAATAGTGTCTTGGAATCGAATTTAATGGTCTTTGTTGCCTTATATGTGGCGACCAGATTTCCGCTATTGTCTTTAATACCCTCATGTCCTGCAATCATGTCCTTAAGCTGCAGCTGATAGGAGTCTTTAAGGCTGTTTAGTTCTTTTATCTGCTTATCAAGTTCAGCGCACTTGGTTGCGAGGGATAAAGCCATATTGTCTTCATTGTCACTGATATAATCACCCTCGATAGTTGCTTCATGAGCATATTTCTCTGCAAGAGAACCAAGCTTCTTAGGCTCTGGAGGAATCTCGGGAATCAGATGATTGAAGAGGAAATCCTCTCCCACTGAAACAAGGTGATTGAAGATATCCTCATTATGATGAATCACATACAGACGAGGCTCTTCCTCAAGTCCGATTAATGCTGATAAAATTGCGGTTTTAGGGGCCTTATCCTTAAACAGACGGTTAGCAATACCCAGTCCCCAATAAACCTGACATTTATAATCAAAAGGGATCTTGTAGTCTTCAATTACGATATGACCGCGGTCATCAAACTCAGAACCATTGCCCCATACACCTCTAGCTGGTCTCTCAATGCGCTTGCATTCAATATTGATTGGACCATACTGCTCAGTCACCGCAGTAGCGTCAATCTGAGCTGAGATATAAGGCTTCTCAACATCATTTAAATCACAGCCTTCAAGAGGAGAAGTTCTCATCAGAGCACATGCCTCACGAGCAATCTCTGCCTCTAACGCAGCTCCTCGACGAGTTTTATTGTTTCCTTCCCATGGTTCAAAGTAACAGAGCATATCCTGAAAAACATCAAGCGAATCGGCATACTTTGAAGCTCCCACAATTGCTCCAATGCGGGAACCTGACAGACGTATGCAGTGATTTGCTAGCCATTCAGGAGACTTGTCCAGATTAGGATATTCTCGAAAATGATTTACGGCTTTGCTGTAGTGGTTAGGAGACCATTCACCGTAGATTTCATTCATTTGAGATTGAGTTAAGTTATTCATAACGTAATAAATATATATTGATAAATAAATAAAAAATAACGATACGATAATTATATCTGTTACGATAATATTATCAACTATATTTAGCTAAAATAAACAATAAAAATAATTAAATTGAGGTTTTGTGAATAAAATCACCTTTTATTAAGAATGAGTAAGAAATATTAAATTTGAGTAATAAATGATAAATATGGCAGGTTTTTGGATATTTTTATATACAAGTTCGATATAAAAATATCTAATTTTATAGACAAAAAAAAGATGTTGCCGCGGCAACATCCTTGTCAAATATTCAGTTTAATCTGATATAGTTAAATTAAAGAAGAAAACTTTCCTATAACAACTCCAATTATTTTTATGCTTGAATCAAGATCGGTATATTTTGGTTCCCAATCTGGGTTAATAACTTTTAATCGAGGCTGACCGTTAAATTCACGAATAAAGACTTTCATGGTTATATAAGCCTCAGGCTGCTTAGTATCTTCTACCACGACCACACATCCAGAATGCAGTTCCTGATCAGGATCAATATAGATAATATCGCCCTCCTGAAATTTCGGCAGCATACTTTCACCAGACACTCTAAGACAGAACACATCTGTTCCCGCAGGGACAGGGCACATATACCACTCTTTAACGTCATCAGCTCTGATTTCTCGATATATTCCGGCCTGTTCTGGTGTTAATAAAGGAGCTTGTTTGAATTCTCTAAAGGTATTAATCGCACTTATATTGGTATCACCCTGAAGAAAGGTTAAAACAGAGACTCCTAAAGCCTTTGAAAGAGCTTTTACAGTTGTTAGTGATGGGTCTTTAGTTCCGCCTTTTACAAGCTTCTGAAGTGATGATTGAGCAACACCTGCTTTTATAGCAAGTGCATTAACCGTCAGATTCTGTTTTTTCATTAACCGCTGAAGTAATTCAGGGTAGTCAACATCGTTATTCATTTTTCATCCTTAACTCACATTTTTGAATGATAACAAAATGAATTAATAAAAAAAATGTTGATTAAATACCGCCGTTTCGATAATAATAAATAGACTATTCAATATTTAAATTCATCAAGGGATATAAAATGCTAAAAACACCAAATGAGTGTGCTCGTATTCTTAGGGACCACGGTCTGAGTCAAAATGAGATAGCCTGCCTTGTTGGTCTTTCACAAAGTACCGTCAATACTCTTCTTAACAATGAAAATCATGTCACCACTTATCTAGTCGCAGATAAGCTTAGAGAATGCGTCAGAATCGTTAATAAGCAGATGGGAGCCTTAGTTATTAAGGCTAATGCAAGAAATATAAGAAAACAAAGATCTTCTTCTTTGGATAAGAACTTATAAGAATAGTTTTTTTTAACTTAACTAATGGAGAAAACAATGCAAATCAACCTTAAAAAGACTCGTCAGTTCAATATCCCTTCATCATCTGCCAATCGTCTAAATACAAAAGAGCTTCTTCTTGTAGGAAGAGTAATGGCTTTAATTTCAAGAAAGAATAAAGAACAGACAAGTCATGACTTATAAAAGAAATAAATATTTAATTCACCGCAAAACATAAGCGAGTCAAGAATGAACTACTCGGACAATATAACCTACAAAATCCCCCGTGAACTTGAAGGAAAGCTAAATCAGACTCAGGAGCGTATCTTGGGTCGAATTATGGTTTTAACAAAATTGGGGGAGAAGGGTTATTGCATCCTTTCAAGTTCAGACTTAAAAAAAATGGGAATTTCCAAGAGTGGACGAACCAATCAGTCAATACAAGAGCTGATTGATATGAAGCTTATTCACAAAAAGGTATGTGTGAATAAAAAATCAAAAATAAAAGAAACTCGTTATTGGCTGAATTTTGAAAAGAATACAGCTGATTGGCTAATTAAGAAGCAGTCAGGAGAGGAGCAAGATTCCCAATTAAATAACGAAGAACTTCCAGAGGATAATTCAGAATCTCTATCTGATAATGATGAAAGCTTTATTGAACAAGGTGAACAATGTTCGCCTTACCAAAGTGAACAATGTTCACAATCCCAAAGTGAACAAAGTTCACGTTGCTTTAATGAGCAAGGTGAACAAAGTTCACCAACCAAGGTGAACAATGATCACATACATGGTGAACAAAGTTCACCTTCTACCTTTATTAATATATGTGATCCTAGTGATATTAATATGTGTGAAGGGGACACACACAAAAAAACTGCCTCTAATGATCAGGATTTTTTATCAACTTCGGAAGAGAAAAAATCTGAAGATTCTAAGCCTAAAACTCTCGCAGATTTAGTCAAATCGAAAGAGCCCTATAAATCTACTCAGACTCCAGATTCCAATATATTTTCATTCCCAAGGTCTGAAGTTTTAGCCCAAGAACCTGCGTGTTATGAGGAGGTCTATGAGTATCTCGATGAATATAAAACCAACTTTAAGACTCAATTTCCTGCAGGTACTTTTGACAAGGTGGATGTATCGGAGGTTGCAGGTGTGTTCTGGAGAAAGAACTCCGCAAAAAAGTGGAGAAACAAGAATGACTGGAGAACTGAGGCGATTAACTGGTTTGAGCGTCAGAGAAGGTACATAGCAGAACATCCTGAGAAGTTTAAGGAAAAATCCAATACACTTGAAATCGACAAGGATCTTCTTGATGAAATCGCCAACATAGACAAGAGGCCATCTTATGGTTCTTGATGTTTTAAAAGACTTACAGCCGGAGATTGATTCTCTTTTTGATAAAGTCAGGTCTGAAAGTCCAATGGCTCAGAGACTGTCAAAGACTGAGTGGAATAAAGTCAGGCAGGAGGTATCTGTGCCACTGATTCAGGGTTTTAAAACGGGCAGGGTGAAAACTCAGGAAGAACACGACAAAATGTTCAAGATGGCAGAAGAACTCGCACACATACAGATTATTTTAATTAGCCATAGCAAATGGAGGTAAAACAAAATATGCAACAGAAAGACTTTGAGGATTTTAAGCAAACATGGAAGCTAGTATTTTCATACTACAACCCTGATAGACGAGAATTTGATAGAGATTCAGATATATATTTCAAATTCATGCCTAAAGAATTCACTCTTGATGATATCAAAGCCGGTGTTAATTATGTAATTCAGCATTACAAGTATTATCCGATGCTTAGTGAGTTTATTGAAGCTATAAATCAAGCAAACTTTTTTAAATTTGCTCGTAGAAAACTAGAAAAAGAAGATCGTCTCAGAAAAGAATATGAGCAACAGGAAGAAGAACGTCGCAGAGTATGGGAATCCATGACTCCTGAGGAGAAAGCGGAAGATAAACGTCGCTGTGAGGAAGCTATTGATAGATTAACTGAAAAACTGTCTAAGAGTCAGTTGTGATTATCATGGAAAAGAAAATTTATACTTCAAGACTAAATCAGGAATCTCATGAGAGGGATTTTTTATCGACTCTGATAGTTATGCCTTGGGAGATGAAGCGTGTTACTGAAGAACTGATGATTGATGAGTCCTGCTTTAACAGTCCTATGCATCAGGAAATTTTTAAGGGAATTGATGGTTATGTTGGAGCTTATGGGGATGATATCTACATGGTGGATATTTCATCTCTCAGACAGAGGATTCAGGGGAATAATCCAAATACTTTCGTAACCGAGATTTATCTTAAAGAGCTATTCACAAGAGGTGAACAGACTCGTGATACTGCAAAAGACCCTATCAGGTTCTATTCAGAAAAGCTGAGATTTCATAATCAGAAATTAGCCATTTCCCAGATGGCAGAATCTCTTGGAGAGATTTCATTAAATCCTCAGATTAACAATGCCACTGAGCTTTATTCAGAATCAAGACAGACTTTTGAAAAATATATCGGAACACTTGAAACTACTGAGACTCTTTTCTGCAATGGGATTGAGTCAAAAATTCAGGATATGTTTTTAAAAATGCGCGAGGGGGAGGATGTTCATCTTCAGCCTATAGGCATAAAAGCACTTGATAAGCGTGTAGGAGGTGGTTTTGCTCCTGGTTCTATGGTTGTTATAGCTGCTCGTCCCGGTTGTGGTAAGACAACGCTTATGCTGAATATTGCGGAGAATCTGATTGAGGACCAAAGTACACAGAATAGACCTGTAGTGTTCTTTTCTCTGGAAATGACCACAGAAAGACTTATCGAAAAAATTCTTAATTCCTACACTGAAGCATCATCCTTTGACATCAGAAATAGAACAAATGGGAATATGCTTAACAAGCTTGAATCTCATCTGAACAAGGCTTTTTTTCGTGATGGAAAATCTGTTAATAGCTTACTGATTTCTGATAAAGGGGCACTTTCACTTGCACAGATGCGTCAGCAGCTTAAGAAAATTCACAATGAACGAGGGGGAATCACCGCTGTATTTATCGACTATCTGCAGCTTATGAAAGCTCCTGGCAAGTTTGATTCCAGAAATTATGAACTTGCTGAAATCTCGAGAGCATTGCGAGAAATGTCAAAAGAATTTGAGACGACTTTTATCGTTGCTGCACAGTTAAACCGTCAGATTGAGGCCAATAACAAATCCATGAATGGAACTGAAACTCCCAAGAATTCATACCTGAGAGATTCTGGTGCTATTGAGCAGGACGCTGATTTAATCATGTTTCTGACACCTGATGTAATAATTTCTGAGTCAGTTAAGACTGTGAAACTGCATATCACCAAAAACAGATTCGGAGCTGTTACTGGAGAGAATCCGATAGAGCTGCAGTTTAACGGTGCTACATCGCTCTTTTCTGAACCGGTTAAACATGCATTAAGCGGATATTATAACCGCAAAGGCCCATCAGAATATCAGGGTAACTAATTGATTTATAAGAAGATTTTATAAAAAAATTAAACAAACATAAATGAAAACGACAAGAAAAAAGCACCCACAATGCAAAGCTTCTGATGAAGAAATTATAAGAGTTTACAAAGAAACCAATAGTATTTGGAAAGCTGCTAAATCATTAAATATGTGTGGACAAAGCATATATGAAAGACTGGCTCGTTTAGGAGTAATTCATAAAATGAATGTTTTTACTGAAGAAGAATTTAAAAGGCTAAAGGAATTTTATGAAACACATAGTCTGAAAAGAGGAAGTGGGGAGCTTGAGCAAATAGCTAAAGAATTAGGGAGAACAAAGCAATTTATTTCTCGTAAGGCTAAAGAACTTGGATTAACAAAAAATAATAGAGAATTAACAGATAAAGCTTCCAAGAATATTTCTTATAGAGCTAAGGCTCAAATAGAACAAAATGGACATCCTAAAGGAATGCTCGGAAAACATCATTCAATAAAAACCAGAGAACATCTGAGCAAAACTTCTGCTGCTTATATGAATGGTCTATCTGAAGAGCTTAAACAGGAGCGAACTAGACATATTTTAGAAACTCGTTTTAAGAATGAAAAACAGTCTTCGGATACCAGGACTAAATCACGAGAGAAAGCAAGTTGGAAACAAGGTTATCGAGAGGTAGGAGGTAAGAAAGTCTTTTTTAGAAGCAGTTGGGAATATAACTACGCTTTATATCTTCAATATCAGAAGGAACTAGGAAAAATCCTTGATTGGTTTTTTGAATCTGATGTGTTTTGGTTCGATGGAATTAAAAGAGGATGTGTCAGTTACAAACCTGATTTTAAAGTTATAAGACCAGATGGTTCGGTTTATTTCATAGAAATAAAAGGTTGGATGGATAAGGCGAGCAAAACAAAGCTCAAAAGAATGGCTAAATATCATCCAGAAGTAGAATTAGTTTTGATTGATTCAAAGAAATATCGAATTTTTGAAAAGGATTGGCAATTTAAGTTAAAGAATTGGGAGTTTAAAAAGAAATGAAAAGAGATTGGAGTGTCATAAAGCATATTTTATCTTTAATCGAAGAAGAACAACTGCTTATTTTCTTAATAACAATGAGAGAGGATATAAAAGGCACCCCTCTTAATTACAACTGCGACTTAGAAAGTCTTAACAAAAGAGCTATCTACCTAAAACATATTGATTTAATGATTGATGAAAATTTATTGAAAAGCCCTAGAAAAAAGCCTTTCTATGATAATCAGTTTCCTTCTTTGGATAATTTTGCCCCAATAAGAATGACCTTTAAGGGATATGAGTTTTTAGATAAGTTAAGACAAAACAAAGTTCCGCATGTTGATGTGCGAGTCCGATGGGGAGAGGAAGATTGATCGTAATCGATAAGGTTTCAATAACACAGCAAGACAAGAGTTTTTTCTACCACCTGCTTTATCGCGACAAGGAATCAGGTGTTGTGGGTGGAATGACCGGAGTATTTAAAACCGGCACAAACAGAATCCCAAGAGAGGGCTCAATATGGGAGTCAGTCAGTGACCTTGAGAGCTTTGTGATGAGTCAGGAGGATGAGTCATGAAGTATATATCTCTGTTCTCGGGAATCGAAGCTGCTTCATGTGCATGGTCAAAACTTGATGGATGGAAGCCTATAGCCTTCAGTGAAATTGAGAAGTTCCCATGTAGCGTATTAAAACACCATTTCCCTGATGTTGCGAATATGGGAGATATAACAAAAATAAACAGACAGACTATTGAGGAAGTCACAGATGGACAAGCAATCGACCTTGTTGTGGGAGGAAGCCCTTGCCAAGACCTGTCAGTCGGGGGGGGTAGAGCAGGAATACATGGAAAGCGTTCTGGACTGGCCTTCGAGTATCTTAGACTGCTCGCTATTATCCGACCTGAATGGGTGCTGTGGGAAAACGTCCCCGGAGTACTATCGTCAAATCAGGGACGAGACTTCAAAGAACTCCTCAAGGCATTTAATGACGCAGGGTATGGTTGTGCATGGAGAGTGCTTGACTCAAAATACTTCGGAGTCGGTCAACGGCGCAGAAGAGTCTTTCTTGTGGGACATTTTGGAGACTGGCGACCTTCCGCAGCGGTACTATTTGAGCGCGAAGGCTTGTCAGGGAATCCTGAGAAGAGCCGAGGAACACAGAAAGATTTTACCCGATTCTCTGAAGAAAGCACTGGAGAAACAGAGTCAGATATAACCCATGGTTTTCACTGCTTCGGGGAGGGGAGTTTTTATACCTTCAGGGAACAGAATCAGGCTTCAACCCTTAAGGCAAGCGGTGGAAATCTTGGAGGAGGTTCTGAGAATTTCGTCTTTAGAAGCGGTGAACATCCTACTGATTTGAGAAAGCTTACTCCTAAAGAGTGTTTAAGATTGCAGGGGTTCCCGGATGACTGGTTTGACGGAGTGGAAGGATATTCGGACACTGCAGCTTATAAGGCAATAGGAAATTCAATGGCCATTCCCTGCATGTACTGGATTGGAAGAAGAATTCAGATGGTTGCTGATATTCTGAGAGAGAGGGGATATTAAAAACATGAACTTCGATAATGCGGTATTCATTATCGCCCTGATAGGCTTATTAGCAGTCTTTCTATATGACTGGTATGACAACAGATAAATTAAATAAATCATAAGGACAAACAAACATGAGTGAACAGAGGAAAGTCACAGTAGTTCTTACCGTGCATGATGTCAAGCTCGGTTATCTTGTTGCGTGTCTGACTTCATTGGCTTTTCAGAAGTATAAAAATTTTGAAGTTTTGATAATTGATGACTGCAGCAAAACAGATTACTCCTTCCTGAAGAAGCCTTTTAAGCCTCTCCTCAGTCATCCGGCTCTAAATATTCGCTATGTCAGGAATGAAACTAATCTCGGTCTAAATGCTTCAGTGAATAAAGCTTTCTCTATGATTCAGTCTGAGTATGTAATCCGTCTTGGCTCAGATGATCTTTTTCATGAGGATATGCTCCTGAAGGAAGTCACTTTCCTTGATAAGAATTCTAATTACATCGCATGCTGCTGCGGTCTTCAGATGTTCGGTAGGAAGGATAATTACATCCATCGAGACAGAGAATGGACCTTAAACTGTAATCTGAGATTTAAGGCTAATGACTACGGCTATGGCGGTGGTATGCTATTCCGTTCTTCTGCCTTAGCTTACTGCAGGATTGATTCAAACCTTAAGATGTGTGAAGACTTCGACTTCCATCTCACGTTACTAGAACATGGAAAGATTCATGGAATTGATGAGCCTCTGTATCAGTATCGACAGCATGAAAGGAATCACTGCAGAACAATCTCCAATACCGAGAGAAAGCAGTTCCTGGTATATATCTTCAATAAGCACCATGTGAACGATGATCTGATTTCAATTCTAATGCCGGTCCATAACACGAATCCGATGTTTGTCTCTGACTGCCTAGAATCACTTAAGAAACAGACCTACAAGAAATTTGAGATTATTTTCTACGATGATGGCTCATCAGTGGATTATAAGCACCTCTCAGCCTATAAGTCTCTCAGAAAGTATATTCGATACTTCCGAAACGATGTGAAGCAGGGAATCTCCAATACTCTGAATTTAGCATGTGAGAGGGCTCATGGCGAGTATCTGGTCAGAGTTGATTCTGATGATATCTGTGACAAGGAATTCCTTGAGAGGGAGATTAACTTCCTCAAAGAAAATCAGGATTATATCGGAGTCTGCTGCAATCTTAAGCAGTTTGGCTTAAATGACGAGATTATCTATCGTCCTTCAGTATTCGATATCAATTCGGTTCATGACCGCAAGAGCGCGCATGGGTATGGTTACGGCTGCGGAATGATGTTCAGAAGAAAAGCTCTGGAGTCATGTTTCTTTGATCCCGCCTTTGTTGTCTGTGAAGACTTTGATTTTCATCTTCAGCTTCTTAAGGTTGGAAAAATCAAAGGTCTTGGAGTGCTTTACTACTATCGACAGTATGAGGCCAGCACTATCCATCAGTACAACAACAAGCAGCGCTTTGAGCTGATAAATAAGATTTTAAAAAAACATAATTTACTTAAGGAGTAGAAAACATGAACGGAATTAACGAGGTTACTCTATTAGGCAATCTGACCGACGAACCACAGATAAGAGCTACCTCAAACGGAAAGAAAGTCGCAAGCTTTACCATTGCAACCAATGAATCCCATAAAGACCAGAGTGGTAACTGGGTGAGTGAGGCGGAGTATCACAGAGTTATTGCATGGGAGGGATTAGCCAATACAGTCGAGAAG
Organism: Succinivibrio sp.; assembly: GCA_045634805.1. Taxonomy (GTDB): domain Bacteria; phylum Pseudomonadota; class Gammaproteobacteria; order Enterobacterales; family Succinivibrionaceae; genus Succinivibrio. The sequence goes on from JAZRAY010000121.1 coordinate 18,942, forward strand.
TGTCTTCATAAAGGCTCTCCGGTTTTCGTTAAAGGCAAGATTAAGACCAGACAGTATCAGGGCAAAGATGGTCAGAATCGTTATGTGACCGAGATTCTGATTAACCAGATTGTGCTGATTGGAGATAGACCCAGGCCTCAGCAGGTAAATGGTAATGCATATCCACAGAAGGGTAATGTAAAACCAAGCTACAACCGCAGAGCGAATAATGCTCAGTCAGACTTCAGCGGAATTCAGGCCAGGTATGACGAAAACGGGAGACCTTTGAATCAGAATAACCAGGAAGAACCAATAGACGACGAAGTGCCTTTCTAATCTAATTAGACATAATCTCTCACATAAAAAAGCCTGAGTAGGTAAGACCTCAGGCTTTTTGCGTATTAGTGATCAAAAGTTTATTTTATGCAGTTCTTATTTTACACAAAAAATGTGATGAATTCACATGAATGTGACTGCTATGCCTTTCTTTAACGTGTTTAACCCCTAAAATTAGAATCAGATAACAAAAAAACAACAAACAATCAAACAAACATTCTATTGGAGGAAAACATGTCACCGGTCTTGAATGAGGCTATTCAGAGCTATGACTCGTATTATCCATACGTGATGTCTTGGGGAGCATGGGCGAGACAAAACAAGGAGATTCCGAAAAATTACCGCTGCAGTCTTGGAAGATTTGTTCCTCCTGAAAGTAAAACCAATCTTTATCCAATCATCACTCAGGAAGTTGCTCAAGAGATAGACAACGCTTTTGCAAAGTCACGTCATACTCCCAAGAGTGGCAAGATTTCTGATTCAATAGATTTTCAATTAACTCAGTGGATGTTGGTGGCAGGGAATGACTCACTGGATGTTTTCTGCACTGCAAAATACCTCAAAAGGCTATTCAGAGAGAATAATCTCAAGTTTGACCTCCTGACAATCGAGTGGAAAATTCGTGATATCATTGAGAGGTCGAGAGGATATCTTCTGGCACTTTAAACCACCCTGAAAACACGTATAAAAAAATAAACAAAAATCACGAAGTGGTTAAAAGAGTGGTTAAAACAAGTTGCTTATAGAATTAACTTATTGATTTTAAGTGAAATACAACATAAGGAAAGATTATGCAGTAATTTTTCCAAAAACCTCAATAAAAGCCTTTATAAATAAGGCTTTTTGCTTGTTTTTAAGCGGTTTTTTATCTTATCAAAATTTAATAAAACTTGTCAAAAATCGCTTAAAGTGGTTAAATATAACAAAATAAGTGGTCAAATAAGTGGTCAAAAAATTTAGTTTATGCAAAACGGTTACAAGAAGGTATCCGACAGGATTCTTCGCACTCTTGTCCCTCCTGAAGGTAGGACATCAATCAACGTCCCTCTGTCAAAAGGTTTAAGCTTCAAAGCTATCTCTTACGATTACAAGGGTGAAACAAAAGTCACAAGGTCTTATATTTTCCGCTATACGCTCAACGGTAAGAAGTACAATCAATCTTTAGGCAAGGTTGAGGATTATACCATCGCCGAGGCAAGAGAGATTGCAGAGCGTTGTCAGGAGATTGTCTCAAAGTACAAGGTCAAACCCTCAGACTACATGCAGATGGAAGAGCTGAATCAGTCAGCTAAGACCCTTGAGGATTTGATTGAGACGTTTTTTGAACATCGGAAAAATCTTGCTCAGAACACTGTTGAGACATACAGACGCTCTGCCAAGGTTTTAGCTCCGCTATACGGTCAGCCAATCAATGAGCTTAAGGTTGCGGACTTCTCTGAGATTCTCTTGGAAGTCGGTCATGATAGACCAGGATTATCGAGATATGTCTGTGTGTTTATAAAGACGCTTTTCAATTTTGCTGTTTCAATCGGTCTACTCGAAAGTCATCCCTTCAACCGCCTAAGAGAGATGCAATACACTCCCAAGCATTTCAAAACAATCCCCATGAAGGACTATCAGACCGAGATAGCAGATGTCTTTGAGGTATTCGCAGACAAGGATATTCACAGAGTTAAGTCTCTGTTTGTTGCTCTTGGGTTCTTCACACTGCTTCGACCTGCCGAGGTGCAGAGTCTTAGAATCGAGGACATAAACCTGACTGAGAAATATATCTGGTGCCGTAAGACCAAGACCCTCAAGAATGGATTCAATGTACCTCTGACTGCTCCGCTGATTGCTTTGCTTGAAGTGATTCGTGACGGCAGAAAAGAGGGAGAATTCTTCCCGACCATTAAAATCAGGACTCTTGCTGTATTTCTCAGGAATCACAAAGTCCCTTTCAATCTGCATGGATGGAGAGCTGCAGGAGCGTCATGGATGGTCCGCAATAAGATTTCCCTGCATATCGCTGATGCATGCTTATCCCATAAAATCGGAGATAAGGTCACTCTAGCCTATGTACGAGGCGATTTACTTGAGGAGCGCAGAGAAGCTATGGAACAGTGGCATCGCTTTTTATGCGGTGTTTTCGCTAACACTAAAAACCTAGAATTTTTGTCTAAATATCAGTAAGTTATAAAGAAAAATTTGACAAAAAATGTGACCCACCTTATACTGAATTTAGTAAGATGGACAAATTGTCAATATAGAGAAAGCCGTGAACCGATGAGGACACGGTTTTTTTGTTTCTATAAAAAAATTTCTAGTTGTTGAAAGTGTTCAAACCTTGTATGTAAAACATGAGACGTGTCCGCCCCTTCCGGGAATAAATCCCCCTGAAGGGGTTTTCTTTTATGAGGGTGTGTAAAAAATGCTGAAAGAATGGTTCAATGACGGGGGAGGAATCTATATGACTATCGGTGGACTGACCTCTTTTGTGATGGCACTTCTCAGAGCCAAACATACCAAAATCGTTGACCGTCTGGGTGAAGCTGCCACATGCGCTCTACTTTCAACCGGCCTGATTACACTGGCTAATATTTACTATCCCGAGTATCCTCAGTGTTCAATCTTGATTGGAACCTTTGTCGGCTTCCTCGGCTCAGACTATCTGACTGAAATCATTAAGAACATCATCGGTTTTTTAGTTGATAAGCTTACCAATCGCGGAGGTTCATCAAAATGAAAATCAGTGACAACGGCATTAACCTCATCAAGCAGTTTGAAGGCTTAAGACTTACTGCATATAAGGCTCATTACTCAGAGAGGCATTTTTCGATTGGTTACGGCCATTTTGGTCCTGATGTCAAAGAGGGGGATACTTGCAACGAGCTTTACGCAGAAAACCTCCTGAAGAATGACCTTAAGATTTTTGAAAAGAGAATCAACAAGGGCCTAGAAGAAGATCATATCGCTGTAAATCAGAATCAGTACGATGCGCTGATTTCTTTTGCTTACAACGTCGGTTCTGAGAATCTCCTTTCCTCGACCTTATGGCGCAAGCTTAAATCAGGGGATTATGAGGGTGCAGCCAATCAGCTCCTCCGTTGGAATAAATGCGGAGGTCAGATTCTTCCTGGTCTTGTAAACAGACGCGATAAAGAGCGCGCTCTGTTCCTTAAAAAGATTTGAATATAGTCTAAAAGTGAAAGAATAGCTTTTCTCGGTTTTTCGGCGATTGGCACATCTTATGGCATGTGAAAAAACCGAGACCACTTCATCGAAAATCGCAACCCTAAGGGCGCATAGTTCCCTATGTGATTTAAGTATCTTTTGACATCGTTATTGCCGTAACGGTACTGGTACCTAAGACCTTATTTCATACGAATAAGCTATGCAGAGACGGCGACCATGTACATATCAGACATGATCCGCCCTCCGTCAGTTTTGTATTCCTGATGTCTCGACCTGAATACAAATTATTACCGACATCGGATAACGGGAGTCCATATAAGCGACTGACACATGATTGCTTAACGTTTTTTCTATCTGCAAATAAGAAAAAAATCTTTTTTGTTACTCAATCGTTATGAACTTATAGAGCGGTGGTTCAACTCCATCTGTCGGTACCACAACTAAAAAAATAATAAAACAGACATCTGGGACGTTATAAAAATGGCTTTCTTAATCGAAAAACTGATCAAGGATTATACGCTTGAGTCTGGCTATAAGAATCACCGTTTCTGCGCTCCTCCTTGCAGTTATAGTCGCGATACAAAAATCAACCGTAACAACAGCTCAACAGCACGTGTTGTGCTATGGCATAAGCTATGGAGAGACAAATGCTACCCTTTAAGTCACATCTGATTGTAGGAGCCGTCTCTCTGATAATCGGTCTTGGTGCCGGTTATTCAATTCGAGACGAGAAAGCTCATATCAAAGATTTAGAAAACATTCAAAGCGCATTGGAGCTTGAACGGGATAATTTGATTAAACAGCTTGAGGTCGAACATGAGTACCAGAAGGCAGCGCAAGCAACAGCTGAACAGGCGCAAGCGGATTTGGAATCGCTTGAAGCAAGCTATGCTGATGCTATCAATGAGCTTAATGATTTGCAGCTGTTCTACAGCACCCAAGATTATCAAGACGAATCAGCACTGTCCGACGATTCCGAGTCTACCGGCTCAGTTCCAGAAGAGGGAAGTCAAAGCACTTCAGGCAACGAAAGAGAATTTCAAAAACTATATGAGGAACAGCTCAAAATCGCAAAAGACTGCGACATCACAACCTCATACTACAACCGAATTTTAGAGCTTTATCAGTCAATCGAGCAGAATCAGCAGTGATACAGAAAAAAATAAGCGTAATTCTTACACTCTTCAATGTTCCGTCAGAATATGTGAGAGAGTGCTTCAATTCCTTGAAGTGTCAGACTTTCAAGAATTTCAAGATCATTGTGATTGATGACTGTTCCGAGATTGATTACTCATGGATTAAGAGTTCAAATCAGTTTCAGGATTTAGAGATTGTCTATATCAGGAACAAAAAGAATTTAGGCTTATGTAAAACCGTCAACAAGGCTTTTGATCTCGTTGATACTGAATACTGCATCCGCTTAGGTTCGGATGACGTCTTTAACAGCGATCTTCTGCGCAAAGAGGTTGAATTCCTTGAGCGTAATAGATTCGCTATTGCGGTATGCTGCGAGTTGCAGAAGTTCGGATGCTCCAATACGCTGATAAAAAGGCCTCTGTTATGGAATCCGGTTAAAATCAGACTCGCTGAAGAATTTATTCCCCATTATCACGGATGGGGATATGCGGGATCAATGCTTTTCAGAAGCTCCGCTCTTGAGATATGCCGGATAAATGAGAATTATCCCATCTGTGAGGATTTTGATTTCCACTTACAGCTTTTAGAGCTTGGAGAGATTCACAGCATCCATGAACCGCTGTACTTATACCGCTCTCATGGGGATAACTACTGCAAGCAGTTCAAACGGGCAGACAAGAATCAGATTCTAATACAGATTATGAGAGAGCATGGACTTGTACTTGAATGAGCGGTTATGACGTAGTAATTCCGGTTAGGCCGGGGGAGAGAAATGAGGATTTGCGATTCTCTCTGCGCTCATTGGATAAATTTGGATTTAACATACGCAAAGTCTGGCTAGTTGGGTATCGACCTTCATGGGTCAGAAATGTTGAGATTTTACCCACTAGCCAACACCTCGACAAATGGCTTAACACTCGAAAGAACATTGAATCTGCCTGTAGGTGTAAAGAAATTACGGATGATTTTATTCTGATGAATGACGACTTCATCCTTACTCAGCGAACCTCAGACTGGAGACATTTCAACGGCTATCACCGAGGCACACTTTTTGAAAAGGAGTGTTTTTATAGCAGATTTCCTGACGGCAATGTCTGGAGAGAAGGATTCCATTTTAACCGTCAGATTCTGATTCTTGCAGGATATGGCAAAGGGGAGTTTGAACCGCTCAATTATGAAGTTCACTTTCCAGTTGTCCTTAATCGTGAGAAGCGTTTAACACTGTTTGACCGTCCTGAATTCAGGAAGTACAAAAACGAATCAGACCCGCTTCTCTTTCAGCGGTCCATATACTTCAACCTTTACCCTCATGAGTTCCAGAGACAAATCTCAGACGGTAAGATATTCACTGACGTTAAGAACTTTGACTATTTTAGACAGCACGAAGTTATCTCTGTCGCTGACAATGTAATCGGTGACAGAGATAAAGCCCCAATACTTCATCAATGGCTTGATGAGAATCTTTCTGAGAAGTCATGCTTTGAAGCCTGATAAAAATCAATAAAACAAAATACTCTAAATCAATAAAACGGACGTTCTTCAAAATGAAATTTGTACAGCATATCGAGATGCGGAGTACGGATTCACTAATCCCTTATGCCCGCAATTCTCGAACCCACAGCAAGGAGCAGGTCTCACAGATTGCTGCTTCCATTAAAGAGTTTGGATTTAATGCGCCTATAGCGGTTGATTCTGATGGCGGTATCATTGCCGGTCACGGTCGAGTTCTTGCAGCGCAACAGCTCAAACTTAAGGAAGTTCCGGTTGTTGTCCTAGACCATCTGACTGAGGCTCAGAAGAAAGCTTATATCATTGCTGATAACAAACTGGCCTTAAATGCTGATTGGGATTATGAACAGCTGAAGATTGAACTTGAAGAATTAAAGGAATCTGATCTCGATTTAAGCCTTATCGGGTTTAATGACAAAGAACTGACAAACATCTTGAATGCCAATGATTTCAAGCCTTCCGAGCTATCGGGGGGGGTAGAACTAGACACAGAAGATTATAGCGAAGATAAGTTTGAACATAAGTGTCCTCGTTGCGGAATGTTGTTTAATGACAATGAGGATGACTAGCTTATGTTTGACTGGAAATGGAATCTATCCGATATAAATCAGAATAAACCTCTCAAGGTATTTACAATCTTCAGCTGTGGCGGTGGTTCCTCAATGGGCTATAAGAAAGCCGGATTTGAGGTCATTGGAAACTGTGAGCTAGACCCTCGCATTAACAAGGTTTATGTAAAGAATCACCATCCAAAGTATAACTTCCTGATGGATGCAAGAGAGTTTGCGGGATTAGACAAATATCCTGACGAACTGATGAATCTTGATATTCTTGACGGTTCTCCTCCATGCAGTACCTTTTCAACCTCAGGCAAACGTGAGAAAGCTTGGGGAGTAATGAAAAAATTTGCAGAAGGACAGAAGCTCCAGAGACTTGATGATCTGTTTTTCGTCTATCTGGAGATAGTCAGAAAGCTAAGACCTAAGGTATCTATCGCTGAGAATGTAACAGGCTTAGTCAAAGGAAACGCAAAAGGCTATGTAAGTGAAATTATTAAAACTTACAGAGAGCTTGGTTATGAAGTACAAATCTTCAAGCTAAACGGTGCCTTCATGAATGTTCCTCAGAAAAGAGAGCGAGTATTCTTTATCGCTAACCGTTGCGGATTCCCTAAGTTAAAGCTGAATTTTAACTATAAGCCTATTCTCTTCGGTGATGTTCGTTCCGAGCATGGAAGTACATCAGGAATCAATCCTGGTACTGAGACTTATAAGTTAATAAGTCAGATTCAGATTCAGGACCATGATTTATCAGATGTCTGCAAGAGACTTAAGGGTAAAGAAAGTCACTTCAGTTCCAAGATAAATCATGACAATGAAGTCGCTTATACCTTGGATGCAGGTTCTTTAATGCTCAGATACTGCGACAAGCTGGCTCTGTCAAAACAGGACATAATCAATATTTCGAGCTTTCCTCAGGATTATGACTTTTTAGACCAGAGTCCACAGTTTATCTGTGGAATGAGCGTACCGCCTAACATGATGGCTAATATTGCCTCAGAGATTTATAAACAATGGTTTGCTAAAGGGTAGATATTGTTTTTATGTTTTATCAAAGATTTTTATCGTCATGAATAAGAAATAAAAGGTGACAGCTATGGCTAGAACGAAAATACCTATCAGCACTGAAATGGTTGAAGCCCTAGCGTCCCAAGGTCTAACCCTTGAGCAGGTCGCTGACAATCTGAATATGGATAGAAGAACCTTCTATCTGCGCAGAAAAGAAGAACCTGAGATTGAAGAAGCCTATAACCGAGGAAGGTCAAAGGGAATCAAGATAATTGCAAACGCTCTTTTTGAGGAAGCACGAAAGGGCAATACAACCGCTCAGATATTCTTCCTGAAATGTCATGGATGGAGCGAACAGAATCGACTTGACGTAAATCTTGACGTTAAGCAGAAATCCATCAAGGAAATGAGCGACGAAGAGCTTAAAGCTGAGTTGGTGAAGTATGGTGACAAGAGCTGAGACTCAGGCTGAGTATGTACGCAGACTGAAACATGAACTTCAGAGACGTGCAGCCATCAATGAACTAAGCTCTTTTATTCTGCACACAACTCCCAATTATCTGATGGGATGGGCTCATAAGGAAATCTGTGAGACTCTTGATCAGTTCCTCAAGGATGTTATTGAGGGTAAGTCCCCAAGACTTATCATCTGCATGCCACCTCGTTCTGGCAAATCACAGATTGTAAGTCGTGCTTTTCCGGCTTATGCCTTAGGCAAGAATCCTGATTTTCAGATAATCGCTACCTCATACAGCTCGGATTTATCAAGCCGATTTAACCGAGACGTACAGAGAATTATCGATGACGACCCTTATCGTGAGATATTCCCTGATACAAGCTTAAACTCTCAGCACATTAAGAGCAGTTCGAGCGGTTCCTATATTAGAACCTCTGATTTGTTTGAGATTGTCGGCCATAAGGGAGCTTACCGCTCAACGGGTGTCGGTGGTGGTATTACCGGTCAGGGTGCGGATATTCTGATTATCGATGATCCCATTAAAGACCGAGCAGACGCTAACAGCTCTACTTTAAGGGATAAGGTCTGGGACTGGTATACATCAACTGCATATACCCGATTAAGTCCGGGTGGCGGTGTGATTGTGATGTCGACCCGTTGGCACACAGATGACCTCATTGGAAGACTTCTGAAAAATGCCAAAGAGGGCAGTGGTGATAATTTCAAAATTATCAATTACCCTGCCATTGCCGAGCATGACGAACCTCATAGAAAAGCCGGAGAGCCTTTACATCCTGAACGCTATGACCTGGCACAGTTAGAGGCTATCCGTTTGACTGTAGGCTCAAGAGACTGGTCTGCATTGTATCAGCAGCATCCTGTTCCTGAGGGCGGAGCAATCCTCAAGCTTGACCAGTTTAAGCGATATAACTCAACCTCACTTCCTCCACAGTTTGACCAGATTCTAGGTTCTTGGGATATGACTTTCAAAGATACTAAGACAAGTGACTTTGTGGTCGGTCAGATTTGGGGACGCAAGGCACTTGACTATTATCTGCTCGACTTGGTTCGAGGACAGTGGGATTTTTCAAAAACTCTTGAGATGTTCATTTTCCTGTCTGAGAAATGGCCTAAGGTACAACGATGGCTAATCGAAGATAAGGCTAATGGAAGTGCAATTATAAGCGTCCTTAAGAAGCATATTCATGGAATAACACCAATCAATCCTACTGAAAGCAAGATTGAGCGCGCTTATTCTGTAACTCCAATCATTGAGGGCGGATGTGTCTATATTCCTGAGAATGCACCTTGGATGCCTTGCTTTGAGGATGAGGTTATAAACTTCCCTGCAGGTGCACATGATGATCAGGTTGATTCCATGACTCAGATTCTCAACTACATGAGAGAACATCCATTCATGCAAATTCATCAGAGCAATATTGCTGCCTTGAAGCGTCCACGATTTAGATAGGTTATACAAAAATGTTAGTACAAAAGACCTCTACAACTCCTAAAGCACCAAAGGCACAGCCTAAGAAGCAGAAGAGAAAAATCAGTGCATCTGAATTTCGTTCTCAGCTTTGTATGCCACGCAGAACAGTCAATGCTCTTAAGACCTTGGAAGATGTAAAGAAAGCATTTTCTCTGCCTATCAATGCCTCAGGAATCACCAAAGAACAGCGTATGGCCATGGATTCCGCTTTTGACTGTTCAGGCGGTTACAGTGCAATCTTTGGTTCACTGACTCAGCATGGCTTTGATATGGGACAGTACCCGCTGACCTCATTTATCGGCTATGGAGTTCTGCAGCAGATTGCACAGCAGGGCTTAATCAGAGCATGTATTCAGACCGTTGCTGACGACATGACCCGCATGTGGATTGAGCTTAAGGGCGGTGATGATACAGACGGCGATAAGCTTAACCAACTTAAGGACCTTATCGATAACAAGTACCATCTCCGTGAGGTTTTTCATAAAGCATTTGTCACAACCGGCTATATGGGCGGAGCATTTGTCTATGTTAAAACTCAATCCGAGCAGATAAATCTTCCTCTGACCTACAACGATAAGAACAAGGAGCTTGCAAAGGGCGAGAAGATAAGCTTTATAGTGGTAGATCCGGTTAACACTTCTCCAATGGAGTATAACTGCACCAATCCGCTTGAAGATGATTATATGAAGCCTAGACGTTGGGTCGTACTCTCTCATGAGGTACACAGCTCACGTATGCTTCCTATTATCGATAATGAGCCACCTACTCTTCTGAAGCCTTCTTACAATTTTCTCGGAATCCCTCAGGCACAGATTCTGTGGGATTACGTAATGCACTTCAATCAGTGCCGAGTAAACGCTCAGAATCTGCTTAAGAAGATTTCTCTTCTGGTGGTTCAGACTGATATGGATGCAATTCTATCCTCTCAGGACGGAGTGGCTAACTTTGATGAGCGCATGAACTTCCTGGCACGTTATCGTGACAATGATTCAGTCTTTGTATGCGATAAGAGCGAGGAGGCTGTCTCCAATGTGCAGACCACTATCAGCGGATGTACAGACGTTGTGCGTCAGGCTCTTGAGATGGTTGCAGCAATCAATAGAACTCCTGCAGTCAAGTTGCTGGGAATCAGTCCTTCAGGCTTCAACGCTACTGGCGAGTCTGACATTAGAAATTACTATGACTATGTGCACAGTAAGCAGGAATTACATCACGAACAGATACAGAGATGTATCGAGGCGATTCAGCTTGTCGAGTATGGATTCATAGACAAGTCAATCGGCTTTGATTTCGTTGACCTCAATATTGAGAACGAAACTGCAGCTGCTATGACTGCACAGACCAAGATTGCATCACTCGCTCAGTTACTTGACCGTCAGGTAATGAGTGCAGAGGAAATGCGTCAGGCTGTTAAGCAGGATGAGAGCTTGGGACTGTCTTTCCTCTCTGATGAGATTCCTGAAGATTTGAAGCTGGCTGATAACGAGGATTTCATGACTGATGATCCCGTCTCAAATGTATTTGAGCGCATGCTGAAGGAGCAGAAGAATGGCAACCAAGCCGAGAACATGCAGAGCAGTTGAAGCGAATATCGGAGTGCGAAACAAGTATGCAAAGACACTAAAAAATATTGAGCTTGAATTCCAATATTTTGTATTGAAGCAGATACTTGTCGCACTCGATGAGCAAAGCGTGCTCGCTCAAGATTCTGTTTTTGACCCTAAGAATCAGCAGGACAAAGAAAAGCTTAAGCAGGTAAAGAAGAAAACTCTACAAAGCTGGCTTAAATCAGCACCTGAACAGCTGAAAAGTCGCATTGATTCAATCATCAGTGTGAATCTTGTAGACTGGCTCTCTCTTCTCACAGTTGCAACCTCGAAAGTTGCAACAAATTTCGTTAAAAGTATCGTCGTTTCTACTTCAAACGCTCAGAAAAAAGCACTTATTGCAGCTCGATTCAATCAAGGTCTGATTGCTGAGAACTGGACTGTTCCAATTGTCAAAAATCAGTATGTAAGTCCTGAAGCAATGAATCTTGTCGAAGAGCAGATAAAGCAGAATGTAGCACTGATTACAAAGATTAGTACAGACGATGTGAATCGTATTTCTGATGTCATAACTCAAGGCTTAATCAACGGCAACAATGAGAACGAGCTTCGAGAAGCACTGAGAAATACAAAAGGCTTTAATGACGGAAGAATAGAGCGAGTTGTCTTGGACCAGACAAACAAGCTTAATACAGCTGTGCAGACAGCAAATGCACTTTCTTTAGGTGTTACTGAGGCGATTTGGAAACATGTTGCAGGTGAGCATTCAAGCCGACCTACGCATGAGGAAATGGACGGGAAGAAATTCAACATCACAGAAGGCATATATGACAGAGCAGTCGGTTATAACGTCAAGTGTGGCGAATTGCCTTTCTGTCGCTGTCAGATGAGACTTCTCTTTAAGCGAGAACAGACAAATGAATAAGAGAAAACTTGTATATGACCGACAGCCGGTGGAGTCAGTCCGTCATATAGATGACAACGGCTACCTCCATGTAGATGTAAGCAACATCACACGTGAGCAGGTCGCACCTTACAAAGGAATTGAAATCCCCGACTTTGAAAAGCTTGGATTTGAGGCTGATGCATTGTATTACGGCTATCGCCCTGCATCTGAGCTTTCAAAGCCTGAGACTATCAACTCCCTTAATGGAATTCCAATTCTTTTGAATCACAAACCCGATTCAGCCTCAGAACCGGCTTCAAACCGTGTAGGTTCAACCGGTACTGATGCAGAGTGGGACGCACCTTTCCTGAAGAACTCACTGCACATTCAGGATGCTGACGCTATCTCCAGAATCAATGACGGCAGTATGAAAGAACTCTCAATGGGTTATTTCTATACTCCCGTTGCAAAGTCAGGAGAATGGCAGGGACAGCACTATGACTTTATCATGACTGACATCGCCTGCAACCACGTCGCTCTTGTGGAGCGAGGCAGAGCCGGACCTACAGTCATGGTTAAAGATTCAGCACTTTCATTAACAGACCTTCCTAACCGAGATGGTAAGGAAGATCATTTTTTACCATCTAATAAGGAGACTGGTATGACTAGAGAAGAGCAGATCAATGATCTACTGAAAGTTACCTCTGTTGCAGGTCTTGACCCTGAGAAAATCAAGGAAAAGATTCAGCTAATCCTAGAGGCAAAGGAAGATGAAGGAACCACTGACGGTGACACCACTGACCCTGAGAAGAAAGGCGAAGAGGGTAAAGCTGAAGGTGAGAAGAAAGCCGAGGACGGCTGTGGCAAGGATGAAGACCCAGAGAAGAAAGACGACGATAAGGTCACTCTGGACGAGGATTCAGAGAAAGCTGCAAAAGCATGCGGTCTTGATACCGAAGATCCTCTAATTCAGAAAGCCTTTGCCGAGGGGGTTAAATACGGTGAGCGTTTAGAGAAGGAAGAGCCTAAGAAGCTAGATTCAGAGCATGAATCAGAGGGCGAGAAGAGAGCTCTTGGTGAGGACACCGCTGAAAAGATTACCAAGATGATTGAAGAGCAGTACAAAGCTAAGTATTCAGCTTTTGAAGCAAAGCATGACGCTATCGAAGAGTGCGAAAAATCTTTAGGTAAGGTCAGAGCTTCAGCTTATGACTCAGCAGAGGCTGTTTATCTTGATGCATTAAAGGCAGAAGGTATCAATACCAAAGACTTTAAGAAGTCTGAGGCACGTACCGCATATCGCACCTTAATGAGTGTCAAGAAGAAGACTTCAAATACCGTCACAATGGATTCTGCAGAGAATCAGAAAGATGACGCGCTGGTATCAATGTTAAACAACATTAAAGTAGGAGAATAATACTATGCCTTTACAGAAATCAGTTGGTCTGAAATATGGTCTAGCTGTTGCAGGTCAGCAGGTAGTTATCAATCAGGCAGAATACTTACACTTTAATCCACTGTCAGACGGCACTGTTAAGGCAGGTACTTTCTGCTTTAAGAAGGCTGTCGAGGGTCAGGGCGAAGCTTTTGGCTATGCATCTTTAAAGGGTGCTAGTGCAAGTGCAGAGCCTCTAGGCTTCGTTGAGCGCGTGGTTGACACTTACATCGAGTCTGTTACAGCTGAGAGCACCGACACTTATCCTGAAGGTTCTCCTGTGACTGTCGCTGTTCGTGGTCAGTTCTATGCTGAAGCACCTGCCAATATCTCTGCAGATGGTCTATCAGTATTCATCGATGCTACAACCGGTGCAATCACCATTGCTTCAGCTCCTGAAAGCGGAAGCACTGCAATTGATACTCACTGGAAGTGCAGAATCCCTAATGGCGGAACCTCTGCCCAGAAGGGTGATCTTGTAATTTTCGAGAGATTCTAAAAGTTAGAGGAGTGAGAAAATGAATTTAATCGAATTAGCTAAAGAGCGTGGTATTTCCGCTCCATACGCTAACGGCTTTATGGCTTATGATTCAGTGGGCGGACAGATTGTCCTAAACGCTAAGAAAACTCAGGAACGCATTTCAATGGGCATGGACGCTGTATTAGGTGCCAATGTCGGTTTACCTGCAGAGTTCGCATCCTACATTTCACCTGAGGTTGTAAAGGTTTTAGTTGCACCAAACAATGCAACAAAACTTGCTCCTGAGGTAAAAGTGGGTGACTTTGAGAACGAGTTCTACAAGTTCCCTGTTGAAGAGATTTCAGGCGCTGTACAGCCTTATTCAGACTTTGATAATGCCGTCAGCGTTGATGTCAATTACAACTTCCCAGTTCGTGAGAATTTCAGATTCCAGGCATCCTTAAAGTATGGTGAACTGGAAGCTGCAAAGGCTGCAACTGCAAAGATTAACCTTGCATCACGTAAGCAGGTTGCTTGTGCATCTGTCATTGCCAAGGCTGGCAACTCATTCTACCTATACGGTGTATTAGGCAAGAAGAGTTACGGTTCATTAAACGATCCTAATTTAAATGACGCTTTAACTCCTAACTCAATCAGCACTAAGACTAAGTGGGAGGATAAGACCAACGACAATCCTGGTCAGTCTGCAAATATCGTTTACGCTGACATTGTTAAGCTGATTAACAGCGTATCAGGTCAGTTAGGTGGTTACTTCAACCCTAATGATGAGATGACCCTAGGCATTTCTAACAACAGATTCCAGTATCTGTCTTTAGCTAATACCTTCGGTGTAACTGCATTAGACTTACTGAAGAAAACTTATCCAAATCTGCGCATTGAACAGGTCCCTGAGTTATCAACCGCTGCAGGTGACATGCTATATCTAAGCATTCCAAAGACTTTCGAGGGAGCTAACACCATTGAGTGTAACTTCTCCGAGAAGTTCCGTCTGGGTGCTCTGATTCGTCATGAGTCACACTACTCACAGAAGGCTTCATCTGGCACCTATGGCTCAGTGATTAAATATCCTGAGTACATTGGTACTATGGTCGGTATCTAAACAACATAAAATAGTCCTTAAAGAAATGTTCAAAAGGGAGCCTTTAAAGCTCCCTTTTTTAGTTGGCAAAAATTTCATGGAGATTCATTCCAAATGGCTACAAAAAGAAAAACAATCAGCAAGACAACCATCAAAAAAGGCAATGGTCGAGTAGTAGGTTCAACCACTGAGACACAGAAAGAAGAGACTTTAATCGGTGCTGACGTTGTGACTCTGAGAGTATCACTTCGCCGTGCTATAAGATTTGACGATATTCCATCAGGCAACGGCACCAAGTCAGTAAGACTTCCAAGCCTTGATGATTTATTAAGAGGCAAGAGTGAGGGAGTTTTAACTCCTGAAGGCAATGCTATCTTCTATCAGTTACCACGCTCAGAGTGGGAAGCAATCAAAGCCATGTATGGCGATATGCAGTGCTTCCATCAGTATCAGGGCAGACCTCCATTAGTTGCTGAAGTTGAATCTGTAATTGCTGCAAGGTCAGGAGCTTACAGAGAGGATATTGAGGCAACCGACACCAAGCTAGGTCAGGCAGACCCTACCAAGCTGAATGTTAAAGAAGTCAAAGACGGCGAAGAATAAGGAAGAATAAACCATGAGCGACGTTGTATTTAATTATAGTGAGTTCCTTGCAAGATTCCCTCACATTGCAACAGCAGTCAATGAGGGTAAGCTGACTCAGCAAACTATCGAAGAGACTTATAACGGCGTCGCTCAATGGCTCGGTTCAACTGATGCGACTTCGCTTTATCCTTATGATCCTGAACATGGTGTTTATACAAGAAAAAATCTCTTGTATCTTGCTACATGTCATCTTCTAAGCCTCGGTTTATGGGGAACAGGACAGCCCGGACGTGTGGCAAGTGCAACTCAAGGCAGTGTTTCAACCTCTTTTGACTTGATTAAGACAAATTCCTTAGTCGGTCAATGGTGGTTGCAGACTCCATGCGGTTCACAGTACTGGGTTATGTCAGCACCATTCCGCAGAGGCGGTCGTTTGTACACTGTCCCTAAATACCACCCTTGGGGATAGGTCATATACAAACATAGACGCTCATAGACGCATTTTTTATGTAATTAGGGTAGTAAGTATGTCCGTTGACGTGAAACTTGATCTGACGCATTTAGAGCAGTTTATAAGAGACTGCAAAACGGCTGACAAAATGCGGGTGAAAGTCGGTGTAAGAGCTGACGCTGTTTACGAAAACGGCATGTCCGTTTCACAAATTGCTAAATATCTTGAGTATGGTTGGGAGCAGACAGTCTCAGAAAGACAGTCACGTTGGCTGATGTCTCAGGGTGTCTATAACGTTAAAGAAGGCTCAACACTCAGAATGCCGGCAAGACCGACATTTCAGTCAACATTCAGCGCAAAGAGTGCAGACTGGTATGACATTGGAGCTTACTACCTGCAGGGTTTGTCAATTAATCCATTAAATAAGATAACTCAGGCACTCAAGGCAGTAGGTCAGGCAGCACAACAGGACATTGTTGATTGTATCAACAGCGGTGGTTCTTCAAATGGCAATAGTTCATTTGAACTTCGCCACCCTCTGACGCTGATTCTATATGGCAATCAGGCTTCAGCCGGAAAAAAGAAGATAAAAGGCCATAATCAGACAACAACCATGAAGCCTCTTCATAAGACTGGCGCATTTGCCCGTTCTATCGCTTACGAAATAACCAACGATTAATAAGGAAAATAAATGCTAAAAAGAGACCTCATGCCTGATGATCATACTGGCTTAATTCCTTTAATAGCCATCCTCATGATAGCGATGGTTTGTGCTTGTCTGTGCATTGTCGGAAGCTACATAGAAAGCAACTCCGATTGTCCGTGTACCTGCGAGGTTAAGAAATAATGACTAATTGCCTGCTTGTCGCATTTCTTGGCCTAATCTTAATTGCTTTCATCTGGGATGATTTTGACTTTTTTGATTAAAAGAGACTCTAAACATGAGCTTAAATCTTCATGACATAGTCAGAGGAGCGATTACCGCCAACCTCGAGGACCAGCCTTTCACGCTGATACGCTCCTGCGGTCAGGGAACTGACGATTATGGAATCGCTAACTCCTACTATGAAAATGTTCCGGGACTTCATGGCAACTTCCAGAGCGAGGGAGATGCAACCCTAGACCATGCAGAGATGGCTGCACAGAATTCCATAATCAGGAGACTTTATTTATACGCTCCTGATGACCGTAAGAACCGAGCATGGTCAATCTTCCGTCCATTGGCACGAAGCGGTGATTTTATTCTGGATAAAAACGGAGACTATTGGCTTGTGATAGCAGTTCTCGAAGATTTCTCAGAGGCAGGATGGGAGAGCTTACGTATACAGCTACAGACCACACCGCCAAGTATCACTTACAGACCGGTTGAAAGCGGAGATGAGAGCGAATGAACGAAGTCGTATACTTTGACTATGCAGAGCTTACAAAAGCGGTAAAAGCCTTTTTAAAGCAGTATCTACAGCCTTCAATCAATCCCAATGCAATCTTATGGGGAAATCAGAATAATCTCGCTCTCCCCGCCGGCACTAATGAATACTGCATTTTTTACATAATGAATCAGATAAGGCACGGGACCAATATTGAGAGATATGATCCCGATGAGGAAACGCTTAAAGTCTCTGAAAGCTCGGAGATAATCGTTAAGGTTGACTGCTATGCTTCATCTGAGAATGGTAAGTCAGGACTCAACGCTCAGATAAGGGCGCACAATCTGGAGCTTATGACACGTTCCTCTGTTGCATGCGAGTTCTACAAGAAATTTGGACTATCTCCGCTCTATGCTGACAGTCCGATGGACACAACAATCGTAAGCGACAGCAATAACTATCTTCACCGTTGGACTGTGAATCTGCATCTGAATTTCACAAATAGTCTGACAGTTAAGCAGGAAGGCTTCACGGAAGTTAAACCTCTAAAACCTAATTCCATTGCTTCATCACCTGAAGATATCGGGTTACACATCTGCAACCCTGATGTTAAGTTTTCAAATAATTAACCAAAATCCCATATAGGAGTCAATCATGGCAATCAGTGCAAATCAGATTGTGCAGGTTCTGCCACGTGTCGTAACAGGCACTGGTTCAGATCTTGTTTTTCACGGTATGGTTCTGGATAAGAACCCAGTAATTCCAACCGCAACACCAATTTCTTTCGTTTCAGCTGAAGACGTTGGCGAATATTTTGGAACAGAATCAGATGAGTATAAATTCGCTTCAATCTACTTTGGCGGTTTTGAAGGCTCTCAGCTAAAGCCATCACTCTTATACTTCTACAAGTTATGTCCTGCCGGAGCAAAGCCATTTGTACGTGGCGCAAGCTTAAAGCCAGCTGACGCTCTTGTAGCAATCAAGGCTATTTCTGCAGGTACTATCACCGTTAAGCTAAACGGTACCGAGTACACCGCAACTGGAATCGATTTAAGTGCTACCACCTCACTAGATGAGGCTGCCTTAACCGTACAGAATGCTTTAAATGGTGTTATGAGTGCTGAATCAGGCTCAACTGCTGCAGTGACTGTCACCTTCTCATCGATTACAAATACCTATACCATCACCAGTGCTACTGCCGGAGTGGAGCAGTCAATTGAGAAGCCATCAGGCGACGTTGCAGACGCTCTGGGCTTATCTGATGAGGTTGCTGTTGTATCAGCCGGTGCCAAGGTTATGACCGTAATCGATACCATGAATGAGCTGACCAACAAGTTTACCAATTTCGTCACTTTCACGACTCTACACGAACCTGATGATCAGGACGCAATCATGCTTGCTCAGTGGTCAACCACTCAGGCAAATGCCGGCACAATGTTCCTATACGTATGCCGAGACAGCGCAAAGGGCAACCTTGATGCAAACAGCACTTCAATTATTGCAGAGCAGTTTGAGGAGCTTGAGGTTACCGGCACATGCACATGCTATCCAGATTTAGCTAAAGCAGCCTTTATTATGGGTGCAGCTGCTTCTATCAACTGGGAACAGAGAAACGGAACCATCACATTTAAGTTCAAATCTCAGTCCGGTCTTGGTGCTGATATTCAGGAAACTTCTGAGGCAGTCGCTCTTGAGAAACACCGTGTAAACTACATCGGCAATTTCGCTACAAGAAACGACAACTTCATCTTCCTGTCAGATGGTTCTATGCACGGTAAATGGAGATGGATTGACACCTACCTGAACGCATGCTGGCTGTGCAACAAGAATCAGGTACAGCTGATGGCTATGTTTACCTCTAACCGTCGCATTCCATACACTGAGAAAGGCTATGCAATCATCCGTTCAAATATCCGTGACGTGATGAATCAGGCGATTAACAACGGTGTAGTAGAGGCAGGTGTTCAGTTATCCGAGGCAGTCAAGGCACAGCTAATCTCTGAGCTTGGCGGTGATTACTCAGACGAGATTTACGCAACCGGATATTATCTGCAGATTGTTGATGCAACTGCAAACATCCGTCAGGGACGTACTTCTCCTGCATGTAACCTTGTCTACACTTACGGCGGTGCAATCCATAAGCTTGTACTTCCATCACTTGCACTGGTTTAACAGCTTAACAAGCCCTGCATTGTCAGGGCTTTTTTAATGGAGTTTTAGAAAATGGCAGATTCAAACGACTTAAACATCACCTCCGCCAACAGTGAGATTATCCTGACAGTAGAAAACCTCTATCCAAGCGGAATCAAGCTCGAAGGCTATTCAACCGACACCGCATGGGCATCTGAGGACGTAACTCTTGCAGATGCTCGCATGGGTGTCGATGGAAAACTGGCTATCGGTATGACACCAAGTCCAAAGACCGTTACCTTGACCTTTGAAGCTAACAGTCCATCTCTGCAGCAGCTTGAAAATATTGCTGCATGCATGGAATTAAACATGACTATTTATAAGAGTGACCTGCAAATCACTATTCCTTCACGCAACAAGGAATACAGCCTGACTAAAGGCTCTCTGATGAGAGGTCGTCTGCTACCTGATGGAAAGAAGGTATTAGACCCTCAGGCATTCACCTTTGTATTCGAGAAGATTAAGCGTAGCTCAATCTAATCTAACTCTAAACAATTGCCAACTTAAAGAACGTTCTTCCCTTATTTGCGCTTGTTGAATAAGGGCTTTTTATTTTATGAGGCTCAGAAAAATGAGATTAACCAAAGATATTACAATCGAAGAAGATGGCACTTCATACAACTTTCGACTAAGACAGGTATCAGCCTATGACCTCCAAAGATGGGGATTCAAGGTAGGATGCGCTCTTGCAGAATCAGGACTTTTCACATTGCCAGGAAAGCTCTTAGTCGACCTCAACATCGATAAGCTTTTAAAAGCTATTGCTGAGAAAGGCACATCCTTTCTGCAGAATCTTGACCCTGAGAAGGCAAATGAGCTTATATCAGAGCTTATCTTCAAGACCGCAAGTCGTGTTAATGGAAATGCGGTAATCCCTCTCAATGAGGCGGAGCTTGCAAGTATCTTCTATGACATCCGCTCCCTAGTACAGCTAGAGAAGGAGGTCATCTCCATAAATTTTCAGAAATACTTGGGAGAGTTCCAGTCGAATATCCCTACATCCCCTCAGATGGAAAAAAGTACATCGAAACGAGGAATTACGGTCGAGGCTTTGCCCAACTGATTCAGCACCATTACGCAACCATGAGAGAGCTTGAGGAGTACTACTCCTACAACGACTATCTGAATCTTATGGAGTGTTGGGCTGTCGCTCAGACTAATCAATATATAGCTTCAAAACAGAAATAAACTTTAGGGAGTGTCTAAATGGCTGGCACAATTGCAGACGAACTCTTGATTAAAATCGGCATAAATCTTGATGATTTGAAAGCCGGCTTGAATCAGGCAGTCAATCAGATCAAAAACAAAGCCAAAGACTTAGGCACTCAGTCTGAGGATATTTCAAAGGGTGTCGCTTCAGGTCAAAAGGCTGTCTCAGAAGGGATAAAAAACACTGCTTTAAATACTGAGAAAGCCATTGCATCAGCACAGAAAGGCTCTCAGGCATTCGGGCAGATGACCTCTATGTGGAGCGGAGCTGTGACAGCCATGCTCCGTACTGTTGCTGCACCTTTAGCCGGAGCTTTGTCTTTAGGCTCTGTTATGAAGTCCTACTTTGGCGGTGTTGCTCAGGTCGCTCAGATGACCGGTCAATACTCGCAGAAGATGGAGGAGTGGCAGAAGAAACGTGCGCTACTTGCACGTGTAAATCGTGAAGACATCGAACTCTACAGAAAAGGAAGGGAAGCTACACTCAAGTTTCAGATATCTATGGCAGACCTCTCAACTACAATTATGAGGGCTGCTTCTCCTGCAATCAAATGGCTGATTGAGGGACTGACCAACTTTGCCAACTGGATAGATAGAAATCAGAATAACATTGTCCGCTTCTTACAGATAACGGCAGGAGTTATCACAACTCTTCTGATTCCGGCTTTCATTAAATTGGCAGCTGCTATCCTGATGAATCCTCTTACATGGATTATCGGTCTTATTGTAGGTCTAATCGGTGTAATCGATGATTTAATCGTATGGCTTCATGGCGGTGAATCTGCACTTGATAGCTTCTGGGAGCAGTTTGGAAGTAGAGAAGAGGTTCTCAGGAAGATTCAGGACGGCATTCAGTGGCTGTCTGATACCTTTGATGAACTGTCAGCAAGTCTTATCTCGGGCATTTCTACCATTGTTAAATGGTTCTCTGATTTCTGGTCCTCTGCAGATGGAACTGCCAGAGTTGTAGATTCCCTGAAAAATGCCTTTAAAGCATTAGGCACCGTCTTTGATGATATCAAGATAATCTGGAATGAACTTGTCGCAATGTTAAGCGACAACGGATTCCTAGATGATCTAAAAGATGCATTTGACAATGCTCTAACCGTAATACTCGGAGCTTTCAATTTATTCTTTGCTGGTATTCAGGCAATCTTCGGACTGATTAAAGGAGTTTTAACCGGTGACTGGGACTCCTTCACGAAGGCTGCTGACAAAGCTATCGAAGCCGTTAAGGATATTTTCCGAGGTCTTTGGAATGTCGTAAAAGATGTATTTAATCAGATATGGGAATTCACAAAAGACATTTTTGGAAAAATTGCTTCACGAATTGCTGAAGCCCTGACTCCTGACTTCCTGAAATCCACAGAGAAAAACCGAGAAGCTCTCAAAGGATATGATCCAATGTCAGCTTCACCTCCAAGTGCATACGAAGCCGGTACTGCTGCTTCAAATGTAACCAACTCAAGCAAATACTCACGAAGCGATTCACGCTCAACCGTCAATAACATAACGGTAAATACCAACAGTAAGGAAGTAGGACGTGAAATCGTTCGAGAAGCGCAGGAATCAGCTGATCATGACTATGACATCTCACAGTCAGCAATGGCTGTAAATCCATAAAGGAGTGAATCATGGCTAAAAATCAGGAAGGCGGATGGAGTACAGACCCTTTCACTGACAGAGCGATTAAGAAAACCGTCAATTATGGCTCAAAATTCCTTAATTCAAAGCTAAATTACGGTATTAACTACCTCGAAAATTATGCCCGTCAGTATGATCCCCTAGGTGTATTTCCGGCACGTTGGACTATCTTGAACGAGGAAGCCGAGGAAGCCTTTGATTTTGATGTTTTCTTCCGTCAGAACATCAAATCAGAGAGCAAAGTCACTCAAATGGCGGTCGAGCAGGGCTCTTTTGTTGATTACAACATCGTTAAGACTCCTCTGCTATCAAACTGTGTTCTTGTCAAGCAGGGCTTTCCTCAGGATTTAAGGGTATATGTCGACGCTCTGCTTGCTCTGGTGGATTCAACCGACTTGGTAAGCATAATCACTCCTGAAAAGGAGTATCTCAACATGAAGCTTATCAAATGTGAGATAGACCGTACTACTGACAACGGTGTTGACATTATTTATGCGGACTGCTCATTCATCGAGATTCGTCAGGTCACATCCCAGTACACCAACGCACGTGTGGCACGAAAGGTCTCACGAGGCAGACAGCAGCCAAAAGAGACATCTTTCTTCAGCGGTATTAAATCAGGTGCTAAAAAATACATAGGAAGGCTCTAAATGGTAGAAGTCCCTCTAATCAATCAGCCAAATCAGGAATTCAACATTGTCCTAGATGATCAGAATTGCACGATTCAGGTACGACAGCTAGGCTCTTATGTCTATTTCTCACTTTGGCTTGACGATACGCTGATAAGACAGAATGCTATCTGCATGATAGGACAATTTATCTTGCAGGGTGTTAAGACCGCATTCAATGGAAACTTTGTATTTGTTGATACTACAGCTCCCTCAGATAATCAGTCACAGCCTGATTACAACGAATTTGAGAACCGCTATAAGCTTTACTACCTGACAGACAGCGAGGTCGAGGAAATTGGCACTGATTGAAATCAAGGATTTTGGTAGAAAAGCCTTTTCTCTGCCTTCCTACAATACCTCCTTTCGTGAGCGCAAGCTGATAATTCAGCTTACTCTGTCAAAGGGTGAATTTAAGGGAGGAGAAGGTAATTCCTACCGCATATCAGACCTTGCTATGACCTGCAAAGTTGATAAAGTGGGACCTCCTGACTTCGGCAAGGCAAGTGCAACCATTTACGGTCTGCCTTTGGAAGTTATGGAGCAGTTAAGCACATTAAACATGCACCCGCTTTTCGTCAAAAGAAACTACATGAACATCTTTGCAGGAGACGATATCAGCGGTTATACGCAGATTTTTGCGGGCTCGATTACCAAGGCAAGCGCAGACTTCAACGGTGCTCCTGATGTCCCTTTCCATATCGATGCAAGACTGGGATTCTTTGGCTCTGTTACCGCTCAGGGAGATAACGTTGTCAGCGGTTCTCAGCCGGTCGCTAAGTTTATTGAATCTCAGGCTAAGAAAGCCGGTATGACCTTCAAAAACGAAGGTGTGACAACCTCGATTCAGAATTCAGTCTTTACCGGTTCTCCTATTGAACAGGCTCGTCAGGCTGCACAACAGATTGGAGCAGAGCTTATTATCGATGACGAGCAGATGATTCTCGTTAAAAACGGAGCTTCACGCAAGGGGAATGTACCAGTTCTGAGTGCCGAAAGCGGATTACTAGGTTATCCGACCATGACTCAGAATGGTATCGAGTGCAAAGCAATCTTCAATCCTGACTTTAGATTTGCGGGACTGATAGAAATCAAATCGATAGTGCCTAAAGTCTCAGGACAATGGAGAATTATCAAGCTCTCACACTCTTTAAGCTCCAATATGCCTAATGCGGGGCAGTGGGAGAGTTCAATCACTGCTTACTATCCACATCTTTCAGGTTCAGTCGGCAAGTTCATTTAGAAAATACGCAAATTTATTTTGCGTATGTTTCCAAAATAAGCTCCAAAAAAAAAGCCGTTTTTTTGGCACTTAGTGACAGTTAAGCTCCAAAATTCGTGGTTTTTGGAGCTTATTTCATTCATAAAAACGTGAAATCTGTTTTTACGGAATAAATTACGGTTTAAATTACGGAATAAAATCATGGCTTCAGATGAGATCAACGAGAATAATAAGCGAAGTACGCAGACTCCGTATGCCGGAACGACCCAGTACAATGCAAATGAAGCTCAGATTGAGAAAGCACTTGCCAAGATGAATACTATCTTTCTTGCAAGGATAGTCTCATGCTCTTCAAGCGGTGCAAACGGCTCTAAAAAGGTCAAAGCAATTCCTCTTATTGCTAAGACCGACGCAAACGGAACCGCTCAACCAACACCAACCTATGAAGAGCTTCCTCATTATCGCATTCAGGGCGGAGTTGCGGGCTTCATTGCTGACCCTCAACCAGGAGACATAGGTGTTTTTGTAGTCTGCACCCGAGATATTTCAAAGGTGAATTCTCAGACTACCACTCCTCAGGTTCCTAACTCGTTCAGGTCTTTCAGCCCTGCAGATGCGGTCATGATTGCAACGATTCATACCAAAGACCCGACAACCTATGTTCACTGTAACCCTATAGATTTCACCATCAAGATTGTTGGTCCTGCAAGTGTTACGGTCAATACTCCTCAGGCAATCATCAATGCAACTGAATCCATGACGGTGAACAGTCCTGAATCAACCTTCAACGGTCATGTGACCATTAAGGGCGGTCTTGATGTTTCAGGAGGCTCTGGAGCTGTGGTTGACGGTTCTCTGACTACTACTGGCGACGTGGTTGCTAATGGAATCAGCTTAGATACCCATAAGCATGGCTCTGTTCAGCCGGGAAGCGGTACTACTGGAGGTCCACAATAATGACAGATAAAGCACATACCCTCTTCCTCGAGGATGACTGGGACATCCACACTGATATATCAGGCAATCTTTCAAGAACATTTGAGGATTACTCCATAGCTCAGAATGTAGCAAATGCCTTCCGCCTTTTTACGGACGACGCTTGGTACTTCCCTGAAAAAGGTATTCCTCACTTTGCATTGGAACTAAACCGTCACCCAAAGCTTGCTGTTCTCAAGTCAAAACTCAAACAAGCAGCAATGCAAATCGAAGGTGTTAAGGATTGCGAGATTATGTTCCTCAATCTTGAAACCCGAGAGTTATCAGGAACCGCTGTTTTAACGCTTGAAAGCGGTCAAAAAATGAAGCTTACGATTGGTCAAGGGAGCTAGAAACAGATGTTAGATTTTGACGAAAAAACCGGCTTTTCAGTCTCAGAAGTTGAGGACCTGCGAGAAGAAGTTGCTCAAGACTGGATTGACGCAATGAAAGAAAACGGCAAACCTGACCTTAATACAGCCCCTGAGACACCTCAGGGACAGCTGATTGATTCTCAGGTAGCCTCTATCCATCAGAAAGATTCTGAGCTTGCTTTCCTTGCACAGCAGTTCAATCCAAAAACCGCCTCAGGAATCTGGCAGGACGCTCTGGCAAAGATATATTTCATCACCCGTAAACCTGCTATATCATCGAGTGCAGTCTGTACCTTAACCGGCTTACAGAATACCGTAATTCCTCAGGGTGCACAAATCAAATCGACCTATGATCAGACACTCTGGACCTTAACTGAGGATGTCACCATTGGCGCAGATGGAACCGCTCAAGCTACTTTCACTTGTGATACAGAGGGACCTATTCAGGCAGGAGCAAATACTCTGACTCAGATTGTAACAACCGTTCCTAACTGGTCAACTGTAACCAATCAGGCAGCTGCAACCGTCGGCTCTTATGAAGAATCTCAGGCTGCATTTGAGGCAAGACGTTATCAGTCTGTGGCATTAAATTCCCGAGGAACCGACGCAAGCGTCTTCGCTAGAGTTGCTCAGGTTGACGGTGTAATTGCTACCTATGTTGTATCAAATAGAACAAACGCAGTTAAGTCTATTGATAATTATCCATTAGCACCTCACTCGATTTATGTCGCTGTTTTAGGTGGAAATGACAAGGACATCGCAGAGGCTATCTATAACTCTATTTCTGCAGGGTGCGATTACAACGGAAATACTGAGATAGAAGTAACCGACCCTAATACAAAAGCCGTAGAAAAGGTCAAATTCATGCGACCTCCTGAGTATGACGTTTATATCAGAGTCAACATCATTGATAACGGTTCTCTACCTGACGGTTACGCAGATATTATCAAGCAGGCAGTTGTAGATAATTTCTACGGAAATGATTCCAGTGTAACCATTGAAGGCGAGGCAGTATTGCGTGTAATCATGAACTCGGATATTTACGCAAGTCGATTCCTGTCATCAATCTTAAATGTCGGAATTGAATCTCTTCTGAGTGTTCAGCTATCAACCGACGGAGTAACCTGGAAAGATTATCTTCATATTCCGATCAACGGTTCACCAACTTTAACCAAGAATCATGTCTTAATCAATTTCCCTGAAGCGGAGAGCGAATAAATGACTGAAGAATTTCACATTGACGCAACGATTCAATCTCAGTACGCAGCTTCTCCACATTTAAGGGCTCTCGTAGAAGCCTTTTGGGAAGCTATGAATCCTGAGGCTGATATAAAACAGATCTACGACAAAATGGTGAATCTCGACACTGCTGTAGGTTTTGGCTTGGACGTATGGGGACGAATTGTTGCAATCGGAAGGGAATATATTTCTATCGACGAAGACGAAAAATATTTCGGATTTGAACCTCTCGAAGGAGTGGAGAACGAGCGTCTAGATACATTCGACAACGCTCCTTTTTATGTAGAAGTAAACGGAAAAGTCAGACTTACCGATGAAGCCTACCGCACATATATCCTAATTAAAGCAATGATCAATATCGGAGACTCAACGCTTGCAAGTATAAACAGAATGATGGCTACCTTATTCCCTGAGGTTGACATCTGTTGTATTCACGTTGACACGATGGTCCTCCGAATAGTTATTGAAAGTGAAATTTCTGAAGCTGACAAAGCAGCATTATTAAAACTTCCATGGCTTCCTGCCGGAGTTAATCTCGAACTTTATCAGGTTGAAACTCCAACCTTTGGTTTTGACGGTTCCGGGCTTCACCCTTTCGATTGTGGAACCTTTGCTACTTACGACATTATCAATCTATAAAAACAGATTAGAGGATCAAACAAATGGCTGTATTCAATGAACCTACCCAGTGGGATCACCCACTTGGAAACAATGCAGAAGTGAATGATATTCCTGATGATACCAGCGCAGGCTCAGGTGACGCTTCTCTTCAGAAACTATTTCAGGTAATCAATCAGACTCCATTAAAAGCTGGCGGTAAAGCTCCAAAGCGTAAAGATATTAATGCCTTATTCAAGATTCTAGGCGATTATATCTACTACTCTATGAACGGTGGTGTACCAGCTTATAACAACACTTATGATTATGTTGTCGGACGTTTAGTTTTATTTACTGACGGTAACATTTACAAATGTATTCAGGCGAATGGAGCTTCTAGCACTGTTGTCACACCTGATAGCACTGCTCCTAATCCTGAAGGTTCAGATTACTGGAAACGTATTGACGAACCAAGTGCAGCTCTAATCCCAAATCAATTAGTGATTTCACCTACTCCACTAACTGACGCTAATCTGCATCTGTTAGACGGTGCTCTATTAGGCGGTTCAGGTGTTTATGCTGATTATGTCACCATGATGGCGGATCTATACAATGATGATCCTACTGCAAATATATGGACTGATGAGGCAACATGGCAAGCAAGCGTTACAAATACGGGTTCATGTGGTAAGTTTGTTTATGATTCCGTAAATAACACTTTACGTTTGCCAAAATATGATGCACGTTATCTAAAATCAACTCTTTCAGCAAGTGATCTTGGTGATTTAGTTGAAGCTGCAGCACCTAATATTAAAGGTGTTTTCTCAATTAAATCAAATTGCCAATTTGTTGGTGCTGAAACTGGGGCTTTTTATGTAAATAACCCTGGAGCTGTAGAAAGTCAAGAACTGGTTACTGCGCAATCAACTTATAATTATGCAATGAATCTTACTAATTTTGACGCTAATAGGTCAAATCCTATCTATAAAGATTCAGCTACAACAATTGATACAGATGCAGTTAAGGTCTATTACTATATTGTTCTAGGAACAGTAACCAAAACTCAGATACAGATTGATATTGATAACGTCTTGACTGACCTTGCTAATAAGGCTGATAAGGATTTCAGCAACGTATCTGCACCCGTTCAGGCTTTTAAGAATATGTCAATTGGTTGGGTAGTGCCTGACTATACTGCTGGTATATCTATTTCTTCAGGCTTTACCGCACCGTCAATTGGATTTATTGCATTTCTTCCTTTTGATAATTCAGGAAATATCTATATTAATGGGATTGATGTTATGTATTTTTCGGATGTTGGTGCAGGTGGTAATGGTCAAACAGGATATTTACTGGTTGATAAAAATGATGTTTTTACTGCTACTGGAGATTGGTCTTACTTTAAATTTTATCCATGCAAAGGAGTAAATTAATTATGTATAAATACGTAAAATTTAACGAAGATACAGGCTTATGCACTGAAGTAGGCGAGGGTACAAATACCGAGTTCTACAAATCCATTGGCATGGTAAGAAAAGACGTTGAACAATCAGAGATTGACGGGTGCTGGTACTTAAAAGCTAAATGTCCTCACTATACTGACGAGGAGAAAGCAGAGCTTGAACAGATTGAAACTGATAAACAATCACAATTAGATTTGCAATCTCAGTTATCAATGGTCAAAGCTGATATTGAGACAGCTACCATATTAGAAAATGAGGATTGGCTCAAAGAGTTAAAAGCTGCATACAGTAAGCTAATTAACAACAGCGGAAAGACCCCTTACGTTTACACCCGCACTCGTTGCTCTTACTGCGGTTCTGATAAGCTGACCGAAAAATATGAGCAAAGCTGGTGTAAAAACTGCGAGGCTGGCAAGCTTGATCTTAAACTCTACGAAGAAACTCATGAAGTCGACGAAGAAACTAAAGACGAGGACGAAGAAGTTAACGAGAAGTAGAACCTAATTTCTAAAGAAATTCCCTCACGTAAAAGTGAGGGATAATTTTTTTTGTTTTTAGCGTATTAAAACGGATTTTCTGTTTTATTCGACAGTTTTTCGTCCAATAAACCCAAATTAAGCACTTTATAACGGAAAAATACCGTTTATCTTTTGATTTGTGTCAATTTGCGCTATATGAACGTTTTCCTGATGTTTCTATACAGAACTACTTTAAAAGCATTTATCGCGCTCTATGGCTCGTTATATTGCAAATATGACGGTATCTCATATATCAGAGAATATCTGTCCCTGCATGTCAGTAGGTTCTGTATGATAATCTCTGCATAATCCAGACATTTCTTCCTCTGAATCTATCTCAGTCATTGGGTTATCATCGTCGAAAACAGTGTCATAGACTTTGTCACCAATCACTCTAAAATAGTGACGTATTCCCTTCATATCACAGAGCTTATTGATATATTCAGCCATTCCGACAAGGTCAAGCTTCTTAAAATCTGCATATTTAAGCAATTCCATAAGAGCCCTCCTTACTTTGAGAGTATCATTCTCTGAACTGTTTCATTCTCAAGACGGTTGCGTTCTAAATTCGTTAGCATGGACCAATTATCGACATCCATTTCGTTTATCTCGTCACCATTGTCACATGCAATCAACCAGACACTCCATGAGCGCGCCCATCCAATATTCTGAATAAATGAATTTCCTCTTATGCGATTGAGTTCTAGCTTGATATTGGTAGTAAGCTCAATATGTCTGATACGTTCCCCATCCTGAAAGAGATCTAAATGAGTATCTGTAATTTCAAAGGTCTTGCCGTCGAAAGCTTCAGTACATTTCATGAAGTAATTCTCGCGGGAGGTCCTAAGTTTTAGAATCTTATTCATACGTTATCCCTCGCTTTTAACTAAGCTGACATTGATGTCATATCCCAATACTTCCAAAGCTTCCTCAAACTTCTCAACGGAGACATTATCAGTAATGAAGAACTGATTCATATAGGCTCTTGAGATACCTAATTTTTCAGCTAATTGAGTCTGAGATACATGCTTGTCTAACATGGCATTCCACAGAAGAATTCTCAGCTGTAATTTAATTGGAATCTTAAAGCCATATTCACCGTCCTTAAGGTTAGGAAGGGGAATAGGCTGTTTCTTCTTTCTATATTTAAGCTCAATTGCTCCTGCAAAACCTTCCATGAAAGCCTGACAAGCCATTTCTTCTGTTTCCTGAGGATTGGTCTCGATATCTACATCAGGAATATAAGCGATATAACCTTCATCGGTTTTCTTGATTTCAAATACGTATATCATATAATTCTCCATAGGGTGATAAGTGTGTCGAAGAACCGCCCCTCCTAGAGGCGGTGTGGTTTAGGTTATCGGGATTTCTTTCTGCGGTGACCCTTGGTCCGCTCTTGCTTATGAGGTTCAAGTTCCAGTTCCATCTCAACCACGATCAGGTTAACTTTTACTTTTACCTTTTTAAGCTTCAGTGTTTTCTTCAACACCTCTTATCACCTCCTTTCTTATTCTAATTATAGTATATTTCTAAACAATGTAAAGTATTTTTATATACAAATGTATAAAAAAGGGGATATTTAAAGACAAAAAAAACAGCATTTAAGCTGCTTAACTGGAGAAAAGAGGAATAGAATTATTCATTTCTCTTTAAATTAAATACATCACAATGTCTTTGTAGATAGGCTTAAAATGCCATAGTCCCTGATGTAAGCTGTCTCTCAATTTCCATGCATTTCTTCTGTGCTGAACGGTGAGATATAACATGTATGCGCTAGTGTATTTTCTATACTTC
This sequence comes from Succinivibrio sp., assembly GCA_045634805.1. GTDB lineage: Bacteria > Pseudomonadota > Gammaproteobacteria > Enterobacterales > Succinivibrionaceae > Succinivibrio. The sequence goes on from JAZRAY010000121.1 coordinate 50,317, forward strand.
CGTTTCATAAAACGTTGCTCCAATATTCTTCTCTTAATTCTTGGTATTGTATTTCCATATCTTCAGATATATCAATATACCCTTTGCGAGCATTGTGCGCCATTTGATTTGCAATTCTGGCATCTCTTTGAATATCACAAAAATGTTTTGAATATCTTTGTAAACTTATCCTCTTCTGGCAAAGAGCTAATTGAAAACCAGGTGAGCTATAGTCAGGAACTCCCCACTTTGCACAGCTTCTAATATATCTATCCCATCTCCTATACTTCTGTTTCATTTTTTAGATTCCAGTAACATTTTTAATAGGTCATTACTTAGTTTTAATTCTTTATAATTTTCTTTTATATAAAGATAATCTCTTTTCCAAACACCTTTACCGATCTTGTATTTGGTAACATGTATCATATTTAAATAAAACATATAAAGGTTTGTGAATTTTTTATATTTCCGTTTCATATTTAAATTAAATACTTCGCAATGTCTTTGTGAATAGGTTTAAAACGCCATAAACCTAAATATAAGCTATCTCTTAACTTCCATGCAGTTTTACGGTGTTGAACGGTGAGATATAACATGTATGCGCCAGTGTACTTTCTGTATTTAGCTTTCATTCTCCTGCCTTTCTATGTTTTGTCATTGCTATACTCTAAGAAAAACTCAGGAAAAGAAAATCTTAAGTCAATACTATTTACTTTGTAATTTAAATATACTGATTTATTATCAATTAAATCTTTTATAGTAGCCGTTCTAGTCTGTTCGTAAAAACCATTTTTACCAATATTTAGGCATACACGGGTATCATCATCATACCCTTTTAAAAAATCTTTTAATGTCTTTTTCATTCTTTAACTCCAAAAGGTTGC
>JAZRAY010000122.1:0-28979 GCA_045634805.1 Succinivibrio sp.
AGAGGGGGCTTTTCTTACTCTTATAATGGCCTCGTGTTCTCACATCTATCCTTTTCAAGGCCGTAACCAGAACAGCCCCAGAACTTTCCATATTTACCAAACCTTTTCACCATTACCCTTCCGCAGCGATCGCAGATAGGAATACTATAAAGACATTGAGAATTCATGCATTTACTTTCTGTTTTCCCATCTATCATTGGGGCACCACATTTTTCACATATTCTTGGCCTTACTCTGCATAATCCTGAATTGCAAACATAGAAGTAACCGTATTTACCGTGTAACTTCTGGAAATACCCGTTCTTACATGAAGGACATTTATAAGAGGTACGAGATTCAGTATCAAAACATGAAGTTCGATTATCTATATTGTATTTACGAGTTAGGAGTTCTTCCACAAAGGATGATGGCTGATTCTCAAGAGCAAAGAGATAAGCGTGTTTTCTTGCACGGGTCAGTGCGACATAAAATAACCTTCTTTCTTCCGAGTAAGGATAGTTATCTGTTGTAGGCAATAGAGCTTCAACAACCTTCTCATTCTGATCTTCAGATGGAAAAGCTCCTGAAAAGCCGCTCTGTAATCCAAGAATAAATGTATAATCCGCCTCTAATCCCTTTGAACCATGAAATGTCCAGTAATTTATTTTTATATTTGGACGTATTTTTTCTTTTCTATTGCTATCATCAAAATAGCATCTGAAGTCGTCTAATAATTGGTTATAGCGGGACATTACTGCAATAGAGGCATCAGGAACATTATTGTCCAGTACAAGAATTTTTTGTCTAACCTGATAATACAAACTCTGCGCAATGAGACTTTCGTCTTTACTATCTATATAGGAATAAAGATGAATCTTTAAATCTTTTGAATTATCTGCTGTTTCAATCGCTTTTTTGTGTTGCTCAGGGTTTTGCATAATAAAATCCCCTGCAACATCCGCAATATTCCTTGGATAACGGAAGGTTTTATCCAGAATAGTCAGAGAGTGAGCCCCAAAATATTCTGAAAATCTGGTGGTTAAAGCCAGTTTTCCTCCACTAAATCTGTAAATAGCCTGCCAGTCATCCCCTACCATGGTACAACTAACATCAGAACAGTGGGAGTAAATAGCTTTGATAAGCTCATAGCGCGCTCCAGATATATCCTGAAACTCATCGACAAGAATGTATTTGTATGAAGGTCGCCATTCTCCATTATTTACTATCTCTGTTGTGCTTAGAATCATGTCATCAAAATCAATTTCGTTGTTATCTCTTAAGGTAGATACGTAATCAGCAACAAGCTTTTGTATATAGTCTGTTATGTTTTTAGCAAACCTAAATCCTTCAGCTTTAAGCCTTTCAAGGATCTGGTCTTTGTTTAGATTCTCAACACGAACAGCTTTCAGACAGTTTAATAAGACCTTCTGAAGAGTGGTAAATTGGTTGTTGTTAATTTTTTCTATAAGAAGAGCTTTAATTTCGGATTCTGATTTTTCTTCCAGTTTAAAGCCTAATTCGGTGAGTCTATTTTCAAGCTTGTCGAATAGTGTACCCTCCGTCATTTCATACCAGTAGAGATCAATCAGAGTAGTGCCCTTTTCCTTATGCAGCTGAATCTTTTTCTGCATATCTGAATTGTATTTTTCTTTATCAATATCTTCTCGAGTCTTCCCATTGCGATCTATTCCGAAAAACTCAATATAAATATCATCTGTTAATTTGAAATCCGGACTATAGTCAATGCCATCTTCAATTCGTATTTTGGATACATAAGGAGCTTCATACTCGTAAGGGACTCCGTGTAAATAAAGCCAGTTGGCTATTTGTACTTCTGAATTACTTTTCACCAGCTCATCATTAAGAGTTCTCAGCGGAGTATTGTTATCTACAACTTCTATTCCATTTTTCTCTCTGGTATGCAGTGCGTCATAGAAAGACAGATACTCTGAAGGATGTGCATAAATGGAGTTTTCCTCCCAGATTGCAACCCATTGCCAGAGTTTTTTCTCGTCTTCACTTAACTTAGAGATATGCACGGGCTTTCTATTATCAAGAAGTATATTTCGTCCAAGAGCATGAAATGTAGATACCTGAGGAGTATCTGAGGTGATTCCTAAAGATTTAGCTCTCTCTTCAATTCTTTCCTGAAGTTCCTTTGCAGCATTTCTGTTATATGCAAGTATCAGGAGTTCACTGCTTTTAACATGGTGGTACTTCATCAGATAAAGAGTCTTCGCGACCATTACGGAAGTTTTACCAGTTCCTGCAGCTGCAAGAACAAGATTAAAGTCATTATTTCTGATTACAGCCAAGCGCTGCATAAGGGTCAAAGGATTGTTTTCAGCATTATCAAAAAAATCCTTATGTTTCTTAAGAACTGAGTCTTCATATTCTTTTCTGATTTGTTCAACAACATCCGACTCATTGGAAGATGAGTCATTGCAATAATCAAGAATTATAGAGATGTATTGTTTTACTTCTTCTGAGCAGGATTCAGATTCGTTTAAAATCTCTTTTTTGATTTCTTCATAAACAGAGGAATCAACATCTTTTAACTTTACAAGATCATTCCTGAGTTTCTGAATATGTATTTGAAGTTTTTCTGTAGCGGAATCACGAAGAAACTTATCTGAAAAACATTGGAGAATCGATGCAGATTCTTCACTTATCCTGTTAGAAAGATAAGCGATAATATATTCTCTAAGATTCTGTTCACAGCTTAATGCATCACTTTTATTAAGATATTTATATGTATAGCTGCAATCATCAACACAGATCTCTAAAGTGGAACTAAATAAACCTGAAGTAAAATCAATAGAATCTTTACTTCCAAATTTATGCAGAATCCTGTCTAAACTTGAAAGACATAAAACATCATCTACTGTTTTAAATGAAAGTCTGGATTGACCAAGAAGTCTTCCTAAAAAGGTTCTTCTCAGCTCCCCAATAGTCCGTACCTGTTTCATTTCCTAAAAGTTAAACATCCCAGGTTTATTTTTTTGTTTATGTCTCTATTTAATACATTTTAGTATACAGCCCAGTACCATTTAGTTAGAGGAAGGATCCGTTTTATCATCATTGTGACAAACAAAACATAACGTTAATAGGAATATTCTGTACAATCTCTAGAAAAAAAAAGAGGCTTACGCCTCTTTCTTTTTATGTACAGAAAATCTATTTGATTTCAAACTGCCTTACAATATTAAGCAGACTGTCAATTTCACTGTTGGTATTCAGAATGTTCTTCTCTACCATTTCAACCTGTTCAGCAAGTCTGTAGGAACCATCAGTAATTCCCTTCATGTTGGTAGAAATTTCAGATGTTGCTGTTGTCTGCTCCTCTGCTGCAGTAGCAATCTGATTGATCTGAGAATTAACTTCCCTAACCTTATCTGTAACCTCACTTAGAACAGTATGCATCTTTCCGGTTTCAAGGGAAATCTGATCCATAACAGCTGCAGACTGCTGCATTGCATCATTGGCAACCTTGGCATCTGCCTGAACCTGCATAACCATCTTGGTAATTTCCTGAGTTGATTTAGAGGTTCTCGATGAAAGCGCACGAACCTCATCTGCAACCACAGCGAAGCCCTTTCCGGCCTCACCTGCACGGGCAGCCTCAATAGCAGCATTTAGAGCCAGAAGGTTAGTCTGAGATGCAATATCCTCAATGGTCAGAGTAATTGTTCCAATCTTCTGAGCGGTTTCAGCAAGCTGCTGAACTAAAATTGCATCCTTCTTTGATTTTTCAACCTGCTGATTCAGCATGTTCATGGTTTCTTCAACACGGTTTATACCTACAGTGGTACTCTGTGAAGAATCCTCAGCAGTCATGGTTGCATGCTCGCAGTTCTTTGCAATATCTCCAGTTGTTGAAACCATCTGCTCAGATGCAGCAGCAACAGTCAGAGCCTGACTCTGATTCTCCTTGGCGGTATTGCTCATCACATTGGCAGACTTGGTAATATCGCTCATGTTCTGGTTAATATTTGAGCTTACACTCTGAATATTCTCAACGCTTACAACCCAGGACTGACGCATCTTCTCTAATGCCTCCATCAGAGGTTTAAACTCGTCCTTTCTTCTGGTTTCAATTACCCTGTTAAGCTTACCTGCAGCAAGAACTTTAGAAATACCGATAATAGTTTCGATACTGCTGATAATAATCTTTGGCATGTAGAAGATAATGATGATTGCAAGAACAACCACTGCGATGGTAATTGCTGCCACAGTGTAGATACCGCTGGTATCGTTAATGGTGGCAACACTGTCGTTTGCAGCTTTAATCTGGTAGCCGTTAACCTTTACCACATTATTCTGAATAATAATGTACTGTGGAATCATTGCTGAGGTGTGGAAGGATAATGCCTGAGATCTTCTTGACTGATTTAGCGCAGGAATAATCTTGCTGTTCAGCACATCAAGATATTCTTTTGTTGCTGCCTTTACTGCGCCAATCTCCTTAGGATAGCGGGCCATCTGCAGGGCATCGGCTGCATCCTGCATTCCCTTGGAACTCTTCTGTAGTTCAGGGATTATTTCATCAGCCCTGCCACCTTTTGTCAGCTGTTCAAACAGATCTTCAATATGAGCGGCATAATCTGCAGTTCGTCTTGTTCTTCCGTATCGTTCATTCAGAGTGGTATGAACAAAGGAAGCCACATCATGACTCTTGGTCATGCTGCCTAATGCAGACCAGGAAACGATCAGAGTAGCAATGATCATTAAAACATAGCTGAATATAAGCTTACTTCTGATGGAAAATCTATCTAATATACTCATAATTCGAAATTCCCTTTAAGACAATTCACTCAGAAAGCTAAATCCTAAAAGCTTTGAGCAATACACAGAAAGACCGCAAAGAATCTTTTACCATTCTCTTTCCTATTGTAAGAAAGATTTGAAATTCAAAATTAGAGCAATTACTGATATTAAAAAAAAATGAGCCTGATCTTTGCTGTTCTGAGAAGTGAAGTTAATGACAAAGAGTGATACAATTAAGCGTTTTTTAAGGGATACATAATAAGGAACACAGCTCTTTAGGCTGTAAACATTCAGTATGAGGATAGGTTTTGTAGGAGCAGGAAAGGTTGGATGCTCTCTTGCTCTTTATTTTTACTCACATCAGTGTGAAATCTCAGGATTCTACTCTAAGACCGCAGAACATGCAGCAGAGATTGCAGATAAGACAGAGTCTCAGGCATTCACTGATATAAACACTCTTGCAGCAAAAAGCGATCTGCTTTTCATTACCGTACCTGATGATGAGATTGCCTCAGTATACAGAGGTGTTTCTTCAGATAATCTCAGAAATACCATCATATGTCACTGTTCAGGCTCACTTACAGCCAAAGAGGTTTTCGGTGAAGATGATACTGATCTGAATATCAGAAAAATCAGTCTTCATCCTCTATGTGCTGTTGATTCAAAAGAAAGTCATCGTGACTTTGAAAAGGCATTCTTCTTTTTAGAGGGAAATCCAGAGATAACTCAGCTTATGATGGAGTTTTTAAAAGGTCTCTCTCTTAACGTCAGAATCATAAGCTCAGATATCAAAGTGAAGTATCATCTTGCAGCATCTGTTGTAAGCAATCAGGTTGTAGCTCTGATTAACGGAGGAGTTGAACTTTTAGAACAGTGCGGCTTTTCAAAGGAAGATTCTCTTGAGGCTCTTGCCCCGCTGATTATGGGAAATATTGAACACGTCCTGAAGAATGGTCCTGTTCAGGCTCTAACCGGTCCTGTTCAGAGAGGAGATATCAATACCGTAAGCAAGCATATACGCACTCTTGATACCTATAGCGACAGACTTTTATACACCCTTTTAGCCCGCAAGCTTTTACAGATTGCAAAAATAAAAAATCCAGACAGAGATTTTAGTAAGTTAGAAAAATACTTAACAGAATAATGAAGGACAAAATATGAAGATTACTGTTTCAACTTTTGCAAAGCGCAAAGCAGAGAATGAAAGAATTTCCATGCTGACCTGCTATGACTACACCACAGCAAAGATTGTAAACTCATCAAACGTTGACGCCGTTTTAGTCGGTGATTCACTTGGTAACGTTATGTTAGGCTATGAAGACACCCTGTCAGTTACCATGGAGGATATGATTACCTTTGGTCATGCTGTAGCAAGAGGCTGTAAGGATAAGCTGGTAGTTATCGATATGCCATTCATGTCCTATCAGGTATCAGTTGAACAGGCAGTTACCAATGCAGGCAGACTTCTGAAGGAAGGCCGTGGCAATGCAGTTAAGCTTGAGGGCGGAAAAAAGGTTGCAGAGCACATCCGTGCAATTACCAATGCAGGCATTCCTGTAATGGCTCATATCGGTATGACTCCTCAGTCTGTAAATGCCTTTGGCGGTAACAAGGTTCAGGGAAAGAGCGAGCTTGCAGCTAAGATGCTGATTGAGGATGCACTGGCTGTTCAGGAGGCAGGCGCATTCTCTGTTGTACTTGAGTGTGTACCAGCCAAGCTTGCCAAAATCGTAACCGAGAAGCTTTCAATTCCAACCATCGGAATTGGTGCCGGTCCTGACTGTGACGGTCAGATCCTTGTTTATCAGGATATGCTGGGCATGTATAAGGATTTCTCACCAAAATTCGTAAAGCACTTTGGCAATGTTGGTGATCAGATTCTTGAAGCCTTCAACAAATATGACTCTGAGGTAAAGACTTCTGCTTTCCCTTCAGCTGAGCACTGCTTCAAGATTGATGATGAGGTTTTAGAAAAGCTTTACTAATACGCAAAGCTTTCCCTTGTTAAGGCAGTTTCAGTCGAGACTGCCTTATTTGTTTATAGCCTCTGTAACGGCTGATTTTTCAAAGGCCAGACGTGGATAGTTATCCCGCTCCACATAGATAGTGCCACAGTGTACAAAGTTAAGCTTACGGGCCAGAGACTGCATAGGCTTATTGTCTGAATGGGTATCAATTCTTAAATGCCCCGCCTTCTCATAGCACCAGTTGATACAGAAAGCTCCCACGCCTCTGGTAACACCGTCGGATGCCAGACGATGTACTACTCCATAGGCAGAATCATCAAGCCATTTTCCTTCTGTAATCTTAAGATAGGTCGGATCGCAGTCCTTTCCGAAGAAATAGACAAACACGCCTACAATAGCACCGTCCTGCTCACAGACATAACACTGGGATTTATTTATATCGCGCTCAACCATATCTCGAGGTGGCCAGTTGTTATCTCCCCACTGATGAGGGTTACCGTTGGCCTTCATAAAGGCTCGGGCATTCTCATAGAGTTTTAGAATGTCGTCAATATCATTGAGTACAGCTAATCTGCAATTCATCAGAATGTAAATCCTTAAGGTAGTTCAGGTGAAAATTATACGTAACCAGCATATTTTACTTCAAAAAAACAAAGAACGACCTGAATTAAACATAGACAAACCTGCAAGATATATCAGGAACAGCATCAGATTAGTTGATGTTTCTCCACCACAGATTTTGCTGTGGAAGTGAATCCAGATACACAATCTCACCAATCAGTGGAGTTACTATTCTGCCGTTAAAGTTCTCTCCCTGTTTTATAAGTTCCTCAAGAGGAGCCTTCCAGGTATGATTTGCCATTACAAATTTGCTGTTATGCACCGGAAGAATTGCTTTTGCTCCAATTTCTTCAGAGGCCTTAATTACTTCCTCAGGAAGCATATGGACATTATGCCACTGCATATCATACTGACCGTCTTCCATTACAGCAAAATCAAAAGGTCCGTATTTCTCACCGATTTTCTTGAAGTGCTGTCCGTATCCGCTATCACCGCTGTAGAAGAATTTCCTGTTTTTGGAAGAAATTACAAAAGAGCCAGGTTCAGTAGGATTCTGCTTTAAAAATCTTCCGGAGAAATGTCTTGCCGGAGTGAAGGTGATTGTTATACCATCAGACAGAATGAATTCCTCTCCATAATCAAGTTCATGAAGCTTACCATCCGAATAGCCCCACATTTCGTAGTATTCGCCATTGCCAAGACCTGTAACAACATGTTTAACTCTGTCCTTTAAGGCAACAGTTGTTGCATAGTCCAGATGATCCCAGTGATCGTGCGAGAGCAGAATCGTGTCAATGTCATCGGGCAGATCATCTACAGAGTATGGATTACTTCCATCAAAGGCTGTCATCAGAAAAGATACCGGTGCAACATGACCACTTAAATGAGGATCTACCAGGAATCTGTGACCAGAAAGCTGTAAAAGAAAAGAAGAATGGCCAAGCCATACAACCAGATCTCTGTTCTTATCCAGTGTTTTCAGGTCTGTTTTTACGTGGGGAATGCTTTTCTCTGGACGAAGATCATCTCGTTTTTCAAAGATGAATTTATAGAAGCTGACAAGTATTCCATCTTCAAGGTGATTAACGATTGGTTCTCTGTTCTGAAATACACCATCCTTAAAGTTTGGAGATTTCATTATTCTCTCAAGACGATGACCAGATGGAGCTCGACCAAACTGAGGAGTGTTGAAAAAATATAGAGCAAATGCGGCAAGAGCCACAATAGAAACAAGTAGAATAAGCATTATTTTTCTCATAATACGCAAAACTTCATTTCCGCAAAACTTACAACAGTACTCTTTACTGTATTCTTTACTGTATTTAATTGAAAAGAACCGAACTGCTAACGGTCCTTTAAAGACAACCTTGCTTTTACGCCACTATTGCCAAGAATAGACTTTAGTTCCTGAGAATTCTGGTTTCTGATTTTTCCTATACGGGTAAGATTCCAGCTGTTCTGCGCATAATAGATACTTAACTTGGAGCCCAGATATAGAATTACATCTCCATGTGCAGTTGTAATATCCTCATTATTCTGTGGAAGACTGAAGCCCAGATCGCCAACTTTCTCAAAATTTCCATAGTCAGACATGTCGATTTCGACATCAGAAAGCTTCAGTTTCTCAAGTAAGGCCTTACTAGACGAGTTATCCGCACATTCACATACGAGAACTTTACCGTTAACATGAATATAAAAGCTGTTCATTTCCTGCCCCGAAGAAAAAGCTGTCAGAGAGAAGAAGAGTCCTATCAAAAGGAATATTACCTTAACATTTTTCAATGCCTTAAAAAAAATCATAATTCTCCACTTTAATTAACTCTGACAGCATAGCTGTTAAGAACTAAGATGCACTTTTCAGAATATTCATAATATCTGCTTTAGACAGTGAAGGTCTTGCAGGAAGCTTTCCTTCTCCATCATGGATTACCTTAAGAGTTACATCTGCTATCTTCTCATAATTGCTCTCATCGATATCAAGCTCAGAGAATCTTACTGGACAGCCGATTTTCTTTAAAAACTTCTCATACTCATCAACGCCGGCAAGTGCTGTCTTAACCTTATCTCCATCATTCTGGATACCAAAGAGATAGGATGCAAAACGAGCAAACTTGTCTACATTTCCGCCATGAGTAATCGCAAATCTCATCCATGATGGATTGATGATAGCAAGTCCTGCTGCATGGGTAATATCATAGATGCCAGATACAGTATGCTCAATCATGTGCACTGGGAAGCCTCCGTTGGTTCCGCAGTTAACAAAACCGTTCAGAGCCAGAATAGATGACCACTGCACCTGTTCGCGAGCCTCAAGATCAGAGCCATCCTGATAAGCCTTTAAACCATACTGCATACAGTTCTTAATAGTTGCAAGTGCAAATTCATCCTGTATAGGAGTTCCATCAACTCCATTAAAATAGGACTCTGTAAGGTGAACAATAATGTCACAGACACCATATCCGGTCTGATTCTTTGGTACTGTTAGAGTAAGAGTAGGATCAACAACGGCAACTTTAGGGAAAAGAGCATCGGTCTGCACAAATGATTTCTCATGAGTTTCTGAATTTGAAATCACAGCACCAGGATTCATCTCTGATCCGGTTGCAGCAAGAGTAGGCACAGTAATAATTGGCATACATCTGGTTGGTATATATACATTTTCCTGACCATGAAAAATCATGTCCCATGGATCACCGTCATACAAAGCACCTGCGCCAATTGCCTTTGAACAGTCCATGGCACTTCCGCCGCCAATGGCAATAATCAGATCACAGCCATTCTTACGGATAAGATCAATACCGCGTCTTACAGAATCAATCTTTGGATTTGGCTCAATTCCACCACACTCAACGTACTCGATACCAGCTTCTTTTAATGAAGCCATAGCACTGTCAAATACACCGTTCTTTTTGATGGAGCCGCCACCATAGACAATTAATGCCTTCTTACCATACTCTTTAGCATAACTGCCAAGTTCTTTAAGTTTTCCTTTGCCAAATACAAGTCTTGTTGGATTAAAAAAAGATATCTGCATCATATACTCCTTCATCAGAACTACTTTAGATTAACTTTAAAGAAATCTTCTATTTGATTAAATGGAATTACATCTGTTCTGTCGTACAGATCAACATGATTTGCGCCAGGAACAATCACTAAAGACTTGTTATCTCCCTTAAGCTGCTTAAATGCAGTTTCACTGAAATATCTTGAATGAGCTTTCTCTCCGTGTACAAGCATTACAGGTGAATCAATCTCACCAATTGTAGATAACAGATGAGTGTTCATGAAAGACAGAGCTGAAACCTTTGCCCAGCCACCATTGGAATTTACTGAGCGCTCATGATAGCCTCGAGGCTGCTTGTAGTAACTGTAGTAATCCGCAACAAACTTTGGAGCATTCTCAGGAAGAATATCAGGCAGACCGCCATCTCTATCATAAACGCCATCTGCCGAATCTATAGTCCTCTGTTCGTTCATTGCAACAAGCTTCTCGTGTCTCTTCTCTTTAGAATCCTCACTATCGAAATATCCGTTTCTTATAACTCTGCTCATATCATACATAGTAGAGGCAACTGTTGCTTTAATACGGGTATCTACTGCAGCAGTCTTTAATGCAATACCACCCCAGCCGCAGATTCCGATAATACCGATTCTCTCCTTATCAACATTCTGAAGGTTAGACAGATAATCTACTGCAGCCTGAAAATCCTCAGTGTTAATATCTGGAGATGCCATGTATCTTGGAGTACCAGAACTTTCACCGGTAAAGGATGGATCAAAAGCTATGGTTAAAAAGCCTCTTTCTGCCATTGTCTGTGCGTATAAGCCTGAGGACTGCTCTTTTACAGCACCAAATGGACCGCTTACCGCTATAGCTGCAAACTTGCCTTCTCCAGTTTTTGGTACATACATATCTGCAGCGATAGTTGTTCCGAATCTTGTTTTGAAGGTTACTTTAGAGTGAATTACCTTTTCGCTTAGCTTAAAGGTTTTATCCCATTTATCTGTCATCTGAATCTCACCTGAATCATTGCTGATAGCTGTAGAACAAGCAGTTAAGCCAGATAGAGCTGAACAAAGAAGAACGGTACCCAGTATTTTTTTCATAGCTAAATTCTCCATTAGGATTGTTTGAACTAACTATAGAACCTAAAGTTAACTTTAGGTCAAGCATTAAAATACATTTTTTTTCTTCCTTCTGATTTTTAAGACAATTAATCTAAACCTAAAGTCAGCTTTAGTATTTATAATTATATATAGACAATAAAATAATAAGAGGTGAGAAATGTATACCATCGGACAGCTATCCAAAATGTTTGATCTGCCGGTTTCCACGCTAAGATACTACGACAAGGAAGGTCTGTTTTTAGACCTTCAGAGAACTTCAGGTATCAGAAAATTCAGCGACAGACAGGTTGAAGCTCTGAGAGTAATTGAGTGTCTCAAAAAATCAGGTCTTGAGATCAAGGATATCCGACAGTTTATGAAATGGTGTGAGGAAGGACCTTCCACCTATCAGAAACGCAAGGATATGTTTGAGAAACAGAAAGAGAATATTGAAGCAGAAATGGCAAAGCTCAACAGGACACTAAGCATGATTAAATTTAAATGCTGGTACTATGAGCAGGCTTTAAAGGATGGAAATGAAGACAAGTTGAACAGAATGCTTCCTGATAACCTCCCTGAAGATATTCAGGCCCTGTACGACGAAGCCCATACAGCCAATGAGACAGAAGAGGAAGTAGAACAGTAACACAGTCTTAACAGCAAGGCTCAGACTTTTACAAAAATCAATTAAAAAGCCAGCATTTCTGCTGGCCTTTCTATTGATATAAGGAACTGATTACATCATTCCTGGCATACCGCCCATGCCGCCCATAGGAGCCTGTGGAGCAGCGTCATCCTTTGGAGCGTCAGCAATCATGCACTCAGTTGTTAGCATTAAGCCAGCAATTGAAGCAGCGTACTGAAGAGCTGAACGGGTTACCTTAGCTGGGTCAAGAATACCCATCTCAATCATATCACCGTACTGCTCGGTACCAGCGTTGTAACCGAAGTTACCTGAACCGTTGCGAACTTCGTTAGCAACAACTGAAGCTTCCTGACCAGCGTTGGTTACGATCTGACGTAGAGGAGCTTCCATTGCAGTTAGAGCAACCTTGATACCAACGTCCTGATCCTGGTTCTCGCCCTTAACAGTGCCAGCTAACTTCTTAGCAACACGAACTAGAGCTACACCGCCGCCTGGAACGATACCTTCCTCAACTGCAGCGCGGGTTGCGTGCATTGCGTCCTCAACACGGTCCTTCTTCTCTTTCATTTCAACTTCAGTTGCAGCGCCAACCTTGATAACAGCAACGCCACCAGCTAACTTAGCTACGCGCTCCTGTAACTTCTCACGGTCGTAGTCTGAAGTTGACTTCTCGATCTGCTGACGGATCTGAGCAACACGTGCCTCGATAGCAGCTGAATCACCCTCACCATCGATAATGGTGGTGTTATCCTTGGTGATTACAACACGCTTTGCAACACCTAGATCATCTAAGGTTGCCTTGTCTAATTCCATGCCTAGCTCTGAAGAGATTACAGTACCAGCAGTTAGAATTGCGATATCCTGTAACATAGCCTTACGACGGTCACCGAAACCAGGAGCCTTAACAGCAGCTACCTTAACGATACCACGCATGTTGTTAACAACTAGAGTTGCAAGAGCCTCTGACTCAACGTCCTCAGCGATGATTAGAAGTGACTTGCCAGCCTTAGCTACGCCCTCTAGAACAGAGATTAGGTCACGGATGTTTGAAATCTTCTTGTCGCATAGAAGAATGTATGGGTTCTCTAACTCAACAGTAGCGGTCTCAGCCTTGTTTACGAAGTAAGGTGATAGGTAACCGCGGTCGAACTGCATACCCTCAACTACGTCTAGCTGATCCTCAAGACCCTGGCCATCTTCGATGGTGATAACGCCATCACGACCAACCTTCTCCATTGCCTCAGCAATCAGGTTACCAACAGTTGCGTCTGAGTTAGCAGAAATAGTACCAACCTGAGCAATCTTGTTCTCACATGGCTGTGAAATAGCCTTTAGCTCGGTAACAGCAGCTGCAACAGCCTTATCGATACCACGCTTTAGATCCATTGGATTCATGCCGGCAGCAATTGCCTTAAGACCTTCGTTAACGATAGCCTGAGCTAGAACGGTAGCAGTAGTGGTACCGTCACCAGCAGCGTCGTTAGCCTTTGAAGCAACTTCCTTAACCATCTGAGCACCCATGTTCTGGAACTTGCCCTCTAGCTCAATCTCCTTAGCAACGGTTACACCGTCCTTGGTGATTAGAGGAGCGCCATAGCTCTTATCTAGAACAACGTTACGGCCTTTAGGACCTAAGGTTACTTTAACAGCATTTGCTAGTGTGTTAACGCCCTCTAGCATCTGTGAACGAGCGTCATTACCGAAAACAACTTGTTTTGCAGACATTTTATCTTTTTCCTACTTAAATATTATTCTTCAACAATTGCGAATACGTCAGTCTCAGAGATGATTAGAACTTCTTCACCATCAATCTTCTCTTTCTTGCAGCCGTAGCCTTCGTTATAGATTACTGTGTCACCTACTTTTACGCTTAGAGGTGAGGTTGAACCGTTCTCTAGAACACGGCCCTTGCCTACAGCAATTACCTTACCGCGAGATGATTTCTCAGCTGCGCTACCTAGTAAAATACCGCCTGATGACTTCTTCTCTTCCTCAAGTGGCTTAACAATAACGCGATCATACAAAGGAACTAATTTCATTTGATTCTCCACGGTCTATAACCGTATATATTCTTCAAATCGGAAAATGGTGTCCGATAACCACCCTAAACTCGACACCTTAATACGTATGTCAGAGCAATTTAATCTTTAACAATCTGTTAAATGGGGATGGGTATTTTTTATTTCAAGTAAAAAAAGTAAAAAAATTTTAAATTATTTTTTATTTTTATTTTTCAGACAATTAGAATATTTGAATTTTATTATTACTTTGTTTTTCAAAAATTTCTTAGAATTAAAGAGAAAACGATTCTAGGTTGGCTTATGCAGTCTTTTATTGAGAAGTACAGAAAAATCGACATGCTGGAGGGATCTTTATGGGACAAGATCCTGGTATTTTCTATTCCTCTGGCTCTAACAAGTTTCCTTCAGCAGCTCTTCAATACTGCTGATGTTGTAACCCTTGGTCACTATGTAAATGACAATGCCATGGCAGCAGTGGGCAACAATGTTCCTGTAATCGGCTTTATCGTTGCTCTTTTTGTGGGACTGTCCATCGGTGCAAACGTAGTTGTTGCAAGATATCTTGGCATGAAGGATGAGGAGAATGCCAAGGATGCGGTTAATACATCTTTCTCCGTTGCCATCATCATCGGTATCTTTTTCTGTATCCTAGGAGAAATCTTTGTACCTCAGATAACCGAGCTCATGGATGTTCCATCTGAAGTTAAACCTGAGTCCATAAAATATCTTCGTGCATACTTCATGGGTCTGCCATTTATATCCATCTACAATTTCGAGGCGGCACTTTTAAGAAGTAACGGTGATACACATACCCCTCTGATTGCTCTTATATACGCAAGTATTCTCAATATTGCAGGAAACCTTGTCTGCGTTCTTGTATTAAATATGGGAATAGGCGGTGTAGCCTTCTGTACCTCTATGGCAAATGCCCTGAGTGCTCTTTATCTTTTCAAAAAGATACTCAATGCTCCAGGACCTATTAGCCTTGAGCTTAAAAATGTGATGAAGCTTAACTCAAGAAAGCTAAGAGCGATTGTCTCCATCGGTCTTCCTACAGGTATTCAGGGAATCGTATTCTCAATATCAAATCTGGTGATTCAGTCTTCCATTAACAGCCTTGGAGCTGATGCTATGGCAGCCTCAGCTGCGGCCTTTACCATTGAGATCAATATCTACTGTTTCATCAATGCCTTCGGTCTTGCAGCAACCACCTTCATCGGACAGAATTTTGGTGCACAGAACATCAGACGCTGTGTGGAAATTGCAAAGGTCTCATCTCTGATTGGTCTTATTGTTACAACCTTTATAACCATCGCAGTCTACATGTTTGCAAAACAGCTTCTAAGCATGTATACAGTAAGTGAAGTGGTTATAAGCATCGCCATGATTAGAATCTTCTACGTGCTGCTGCCACAGCCAATCAATATTCTGCTTGAGGTACTGTCAGGCTCAATGAGAGGATACGGATTCTCTCTGCCTCCAACCATTATTACCCTTTTAACCATCTGCAGCTGCAGACTTATCTACGTATTTACAGTATTTGAGAAGTTCCCAAGCTTTGATGTACTGATGATGGTTTATCCATTAAGCTGGTTTATCTGTATCGTATTCCTGGTTGTAATGTACATTTACAAGATTAGAAAGGTTGATAAGGAATACGCCGCAAAGAAAAACTGAGAGCCAGGCTCTCAGTCTTTGCAGTAACAGAAATGATCTTTTTTTAGAAAGGAAGATCGTCGTTGATAGGCTCAGCGTTATCAGGATTACCGAAGTTTCCTGAGTTATTCTGACCACCAAATGAGTTGTTCTGTGAATTGAAGCTAGAAGCATTGTTAAATGACTGCTGCTGGTTCATGCCGCCATGGAAAGGATTTGAATTAACCTGTCCCTGAGGGTTCTGTGCAGGAGCCTGACCGTACTGGCCTGCCTGAGGCTTGTTGCCATATGAGTTCTGAGAACCATAGTTATTGCCGAAGCTCTGAGAAGCACCATTGCCGTAGCCTGTGTTTGCATTGGCATTACCATAGCCGCCGCGTGACTGCTGATTACCGTACTGCTGTCTCTGAGCACCGCCATACTGGTTGTTCTGAGAAGCATAGCCGTTTGAAGAGTAATCATCACCTGATGATGAAACAGCTGCAGAGTCACCTCTTGAGCCCAGCATTAAAAGACCGTTTGGCTCACAAACAACTTCTGTAGAATATTTCTTCTCGCCGGTGTTCTTATCTTCATATGAACGGGTACGCAGCTTACCTTCAATATGAACCTGAGAACCCTTGTGCAGGTACTGCTGCATAATCTCTGCGGTTCTGCCGAAAGCAACAACTCTAACCCATTCGGTTTCATTGATTAGATTACCGGTCTGCTGGTCTCTGCGGGCCTCGTTGATTGCAAGATTGATATTTGCAACTGTGGTACCGGTTGTGGTGGTACGAACTGTTGGTTCATCTCCAAGATTACCAATCAGCTGAACTCTGTTGAATCCGTTTGCCATTTGGAATAACTCCTAAAAAATCATAGTTTCGTGGATTATCTTTTAGTTTCGTGGAATTTGTTGAATATCAGTAAGTTAACCAAACAAATCTGAATAAAAAAACTCTAAGACAATTGAGGTGTAGTATATCAGATACCTATTAAGGTATGAAACTGATCTTGTCTGTCTTTAGATCATTAAAACAAAAAAACAGCTGAAAGATTTACTCACTCAGCTGTCCTTTAAGTAATTAACTGATACTATTTTGTAATTGCCTTAACAATGGCATCTCTGATGAAGTCAACGTCAACATCAAGACAGATTGTATGCTTTGGTCTGCCCTTGAACTTGTCATCTGGTACATTGTACTCGGTCAGAGGTCTGATGGTCTGTCCATCAGTATAGCCAGAGCATGAAACTGCGATTCTGCTTTCAATGGTCTTGTACTTTTCAGGATGCAGCAGATAGCTGATGGTCTGTGCATCATGAACACACATGCCGGCAAAGTTCTCATATTTCTTTGAGAAATCAATATAGAATGCAGAAATATTAGTCAGGAACTCATCACCGGTTGAAGCGATTTCCTTGTCGGTAACCAGAACCTTATGGGTTACATCCAGAGGAACAACCACAAGGTTTAGATCTGATGCGAATACCAGATCAGCTGCCTCAGGATCATTGTAAATATTGAACTCGGCAAACTGGGTCATATTTCCGCAGTTGCCATCAGTACCAAAGGCACCGCCCATGCTTACAACACGCTTTAATAGCTTTGGAAGTTCAGGACATACATTCAGAGCAATAGCCAGATTGGTTAGAGGTCCAATGGTAACCAGAGTAACTTCACCTGGGTATTTTCTTGCCTGCTCAATAATGAAATGAACAGCTTCAGGAGCATCTGAATCGAATCTATTGTCATAGTGCTCACCAAGACCGTCCTTTCCGTGAATATGGGTATAGAAAGGTAGAGGCTTTCTTGACAGTGGTCGTGAGGCTCCCTTTAAAACAGGGATATCAGAACCATATTTACTCATGGCAAGCTTACAGTTTTTAACAGCTGTTTCTACAGGAACATTTCCATAAGTACAGGTAAAGCCCAGAACCTCGTGGGTTAACATGCCGTATCTTACAGCAACAGCATCATCAACACCGATATCTGTATCAATGATAATCTTTTCCATTTCACTATTCCTTGATGTTTAAAAAGAGAAAGGGGTTAATATACTACTAAAACAATTTATAACCTAATTTATTTCATCAAAACGATACATTTATCTTAGTTTTTGAATTAGAACGGACGTAAATATGAAAAATGCAAAGGACATCCTGCAGGAAAAAAACTTTGTGATTAGAAAGTTAGAATACTAGGCGTGTCTTTTTTTCTTTTGCTGCTTCTGAATTATTTCCAGCTTAATCTCCCTGATAGTCTTATGTTTTTCTCTGGTTGAAGATTTTGCTCTTATGGAAAAGAACATACCGACAACAACGAACAGAGCTCCGATAAACTCATATGAGGAGAAGGTCTCATCCAAAAGGAACACACCGAACATCACACCGAATACAGGAACCAGATAGATAAAGGTTGAGCCTTTACTTGCTCCAACTCTTGAGATTGCATAATTCCAGGATGCAAAGGAAACAACACCGGCAAAGACAGAAAGCACAAAGAAATAGCCTGCATCTGACAGAGTGAAACGGTAGATCTCAAGAGCTCCCGTACAAAGACCTGTAATCAGACATAAAGTAGCACCAAACAGACCTGTATATGCGGTTACCACCAGTGCGCTGATATTTTTGGAAAGTCTCCAGCTGATAATTACGTACACAGACCACATGATTTCACACAGCAGCACCAGAAGCTCGCCGATATTAAACTCAAAGTTTACAAGAGTACTGATGGAACCTTTGCAGACGATAAAAATCGCGCCAAAGCAGGATATGAATATACCAAGCCAGCCTGAGGACGAAAGGCGCTCACCTATAAAGAAGAAAGCCAGAACAGACGTTACAGAAGGTCCGATACTCTCAATGATGGATGCATTTGAAGCAGGAGTAAAACGAAGACCTTCGAACAGAAGTGAGTTATGAAGAAAGATTCCAACCACTGACATTATCAGCAGAATCTTAAGATCATGCCCTGATACCATAAGTCCCTTTTTACCGTGAAGAATCAGTATCAGGGAAAAAAGAATCAGAGCTACGACATAGAATCTGGCGGCGGTAATCAGCATTGGAGACATGGAGTCCTTCAGGACTCTGCCGCACAGAGGGGTTGCCCCCCAGATAAAACAGGCTAGTAAAAGAATCAGGTAATATTTAAGTTTACCTTTCAGCATAGCATCAGTTCAGAGCCTATGGATTAGCTCTGCTTTGAGTCAGAATCATCAGAGTGAGATACTGAGCCTTCAATAGTGTTATGACTGTTGTCCTCATTATCATCCTGAACTACGGTTGCTGTACCGTCAATGGTTCTGCCCTTGGAAAACACATCAGAGAAGCCTTCAGAATTTGAGGATTTAAAGGCAAAGCTGGTTCCGCTTCCGCTTTTTGATGAATAAACCTGTGCACACCTGCTCTGAACAAAAGGCAGTAACAGCAGTAAAGCCAGGACATCAGAGATAAAGCCAGGGAAAAAGAACAGGAAACCTGATAGAGGAAGAAAGATAATCTTGATATCCACAACGCCCTGCTGCATCTGAGCCATCACACTCTTAAAACATCTTTTAATAATTACGGCACCTATAACCATCATTGCAAACATCAGGAAGATTACATTAAGTCCTCCGATGTACCCGCCAATCTTGATTAAAAGAAGGATTTCCAGAACAAACAGGATAACTAGTGATAAAAATAATTTCTGCATAATTTCTAACTTTTATATGTAGGTGGATGTATGAACGAGATTGTAAGACATTTTTGTCATAACCGGAAAAAAAATAACGGGAAAAATTATTAAAAGAAAAAGAAATTTCTTCCTGTAAATCAAATTGTGATACATCTCTTTTTTACTAAATCACACCTCGACTAAATGTGAGCAGTTTATCAAAACAATTCTTATTATTTAATTATTAAAAAAATTATGACGTATACATAAAGTATCGGGACAAACAAAATAACCAAATTATTTTTCTAAAAATTCTTATTCAGTATTCTAGTACGTCGAGGTTAAGATGGGATTATCTAAACTAAGTCTAAGGGCTAAGCTTATCATCGGATTTACAGTATTGAACATACTGATCCTGATTACTTCAGTATTCTCTGTGCTGACCACAAATTCAAACATTGATGCATCATATAACGTAAGTATGATTCTAGGAAAATCATACAACCGTGTTATGAATACACAGAAAGCACTGGAGAAATTCGATGTTTATACAATTGAATTCCTGACTGATGACAGCAACAGGATTTCAAATGAAGAATTCATGAAAGTGTCATCTGAAATGATCGAAGAGATCGCCAAGGTAACCAACACCATGAATGAAAAGATCATCGGTGTTCTGCCATCTTCAGATCCATACAAGAACAACATTCTGAAGGCAAAGGTTGACGTTTCAGAGTTCTCAAAGTATTTCAAATCAACAATTGTTGACCTGATCAATCAGAATAAGAAAGATGAAGCTTTGGATCTGTATCTGAAGGATGTTAACCCTAAGTTCAGAAACTGTAAGGTTCTTTTCGAACACCTGATCGATGAACAGGTTGCCCTATCAACACAGATTGTTCAGAAGAATTCCAGCAAGACCCCAATGTACATCTCTATTGTAATCGCAATCATTGCAATCCTGATTGGTCTGATTATCACCACAAATCTGACCTCATACATCAAGAAGAACTTCTCTGTACTGATTGATGCAATGAGGAAGATGGCTCTTGGTAATTTCAACTTCAAGATTGATAATCATGCCAAGGATGAGTTCGGTGCAGTATTCGACAGTTCAATCGAAATGAGACGCAAACTTGGCGGATCAATTTCAGACGTTGTAAATTCATACCGTGAACTTGGCGGACAGCTGGAGACCATCAATAATCAGGTAATGCAGATCGCTGATGCAATTTCAGAGGCAGAAAGCCGTTCAATGACAGTATCAGCAGCATCAGACGAGATGGTATCAACCACTGGTGATATTGCTAAGAACTGCGAGAGTGCAGCTCAACACTCAAGCCAGACTCAGGAAATTACACAGCAGGGTGTTGATGAAATTGAAACCGTTATCGCTCAGATTAGACACCAGGCTGAAAAGACCCGTCGTGACGCTGATCTGATTAAGCAGCTGGTAGATCAGAGTAACAAGATTGGTTCTATTGTTCAGACCATTGAGGACATTGCATCTCAGACCAACCTGCTTGCTCTTAACGCAGCTATTGAGGCAGCCCGTGCAGGTGAAGCTGGTAAGGGCTTCGCAGTGGTAGCAGATGAAGTTCGTGCTCTGGCTTCACGTTCATCTTCATCTACTCAGGAAATTACCAAGATGGTTTCTCAGATTCAGACTGACGCTAACAGCGCTAATGAATCCATGACCCAGAGCTTGGGAGACATGAACGAACTTGCAGACAAGGCTGCAGGTGTTACCGATATTCTTAATGATATTATCAACCGTGTTGAGAATGTTAACAGTCAGATTGGTCAGATCGCTACAGCTGCTACCGAGCAGACTACAGCAACCTCTGAAATTTCTACCAACATGCAGGGTGTAAGCAACCTGACTCAGGAAAGTGCAAACATCTCTCAGACTACATCTCAGCAGGTTCAGCAGATTCAGGCACAGTCAAAGCAGTTGCTTGAGAAGCTGTCAATATTTGATATTGGATAATAATCGTACTATTACTAATACTGAAGTTGAGGGGCCAATGGCTCCTCTTTTTTTGGCTTTGAATAATTGAATATTAGGTAGAACTGAAAGCTATCTAAACAGCATCATTGATGTGTTTTTTTATTTTTGATTCTGTCGAAGAAATTAAAGATAAGCTTATCCAGTCTGAAGAAGATTAAAGAACCGATAGTCTGAGCAATAATCAGATTAGGGATAACAGGAAGACCTAAAGAATCCAGAACATACATGAATGGCATCATGACAACAGTAGAAATCTGCCATCTTATAAAATAGACGGCATACAGCTTTGAAAAGTAGCTTTTAATAAAAAGCCAGCACGCCTTTATAATATTCATAATTCATACTACTCACATACACTTCATACCTTAAGTTTAGTTGACGTTTTCTGAATTCTGTCTATTTCTCACTAAATTAACAAAACTGAGTACTCAAAGTTTGATATGATTCAGTTAATACAAGGAAATATATATGCTCAGAATTCTTATTACACTGCTAACTTTTTTCTATTCACTAAGTTCATTTGCCGATATTAACCTGGACAAACTGTATGCACTTGGAGCAACAGCTCAGGAAGGACTTCCTTTTTCATCTGAATGCTCTCTGAATAATGATTTAATCAAGTGTAACCTCCTTATAAAAAACGGATCATATATCTACAAGGACTCCATAGGATTTGAAGCTGCTGATGTTCTAGTAAGCTCAGACAAGCTGCCTGATGGCATCATGCATGAGGATGTAAGCGGAACAAATGAAGTATATATGGAGCCGGTTACTCTTAACGCGCAGGTAATTGAAGGAAAAGCTGGCAGCACAGTTAAATTCAGCTACAGAGGCTGTGACAGTCAGGGGATCTGCTACCCTACCCAGACACAGGATATCTTCCTTGAAAAAGACATCAAGGGAAACATTGAGAAGCTGCCTTCTTCAAATCTGAATCAGGAAAAAGGTATTTTCAGCGGTTACGATAATTTTCTGATTATTCTTCTTTTATGTCTGTGCTTTGGTGTTGCTCTTGATCTGACCCCATGCGTACTGCCTCTGCTTTCAATCTACTCAGCAACCATCATGGGTACCAGGTACGTGTCTGCAGCCCACAAGATAAAACAGAATATCAGCTACATTCTGGGTCTTGCCCTCACCTACTGTGTGTTAGGACTTGTATTTGCCGAGATTGGTGTATCTGCTCATGGAATACTGCAGCATCCGGTTTCAATCATTATTCTCAGTTCAATTCTGCTTATCTTCACATTAGACTGCGCAGGATTTATCAACCTGAAAGTACCTCTGCTGTTTAACAACTCACTTCAGATTGCAATTAACAAACAGAAAGATGGAACTCTTGCCAAGGCCTTTGTATTCGGAGCTCTATCAGCGCTGATTACAACTCCATGCACCAGTGCCCCACTTGCAGGAGCTCTTGTGTACATCATTACTTCCAATTCAATTCTAAAGGGAGTTCTGATGTTCCTGTTCATTGGACTTGGTATGGGAATTCCTCTGCTTGTGATTGGATTTTTCGGCTCAAAATATATTTCAAAACTAAAAAATCACACAGAGCAAATCAGAAGACTGTTCGCTATTCCTCTGTTTTTAGGAGCTTATTACATCTGTCAGCACCTGTTCGGTGATCTGAACAGATATATCGAGCCTGCTGTTTACGCAAGCTGTGGAGCCTACTTTATAGGCGTTATGTTCAGAAGCAAAAAGGTCTCCTATATCATGATGGTGGCTTTCCTGTGTTTCTGGGCAATCTATACCGCAGTTTATACAGGCACTTCACATGTTACCAACAAGAACTTCACTCTGGCCCATAAGATCGTTGATTTAAACAAGTACAACGGAAAGAAGACTCTGGTTACATTCTCAGCCCAGTGGTGTGCAAACTGTCATGAGCTGGACAAAACACTGTATGCAAGTGACGAATTTTTAGATCTGACCAAGGATATGAACAGAGTTAGATTTGATATTACAGATCCTGCAACCAAGGCAAACGAGGAGTTAACCAGGACCTTCAATATCATAGGTGTGCCTTTCCTTCTGGTACTTGATGAGGAAGGAAAAGTTATCAGAAGATATACCGGTTCTCCAGATTTAGAAGAACTTACAGCAATGATTAAGGATTAGGAACAGGATTGTTCCTGATCCGGTTCAGCCAGAAACAGTCTGTCTAAACTCCAAAAAATAATCCCTCACTATGGAGGGATTACCTTTAGTCTCGATGAAGATTACTTCTTTGAAGCCTTAGCAGCCTCTAATTTCTCCTCAAGATAATGGATGCTTGCGCCACCCTTAATCTCAACAGGATCATTCAATAAATCTTCGTGTAGAGGAATATTGGTCTTAATTCCGTCTAATACAAGCTCACCTAGAGCCTCCAGACCACGTAAACGTGCCTGCTCACGAGTATCATCGAAAACAATTAACTTACCAACTAATGAGTCATAGTGTGGTGGAACCTTATAGCCCTGATATACATGGCTATCCCAACGAACACCAGGACCACCAGGTACGTGAAGATACTTGATCTCACCTGGAGAAGGCATAAAGTTTGAAGGATCTTCTGCATTGATACGGAACTCGAATGCATGACCTTTAATCTTTACGTCATCCTGAGTGATTGAAAGTGGGTTACCGGCACATACAGAAATCATTTCACGAACGATATCCACACCAGTAATCATTTCAGTAATTGGGTGCTCAACCTGAACACGGGTGTTCATCTCAATGAAGTAGAACTCACCGTTTTCATATAGGAACTCAAAAGTACCAGCTCCGCGATAACCGATATCAATACATGCCTGAGCACAGCGAGAACCGATAGTCTTACGCTGCTCTTCAGAAATGAATGGTGCTGGAGCCTCTTCTAAAACCTTCTGATTACGACGCTGCATTGAGCAATCGCGCTCGCCTAGGTATACAGCATGTCCCTGACCGTCTGAAAGAACCTGGAACTCAACGTGACGAGGGTTCTCAAGGAACTTCTCCATGTAAACAGCAGGATTGTTGAAGAACATGTCAGCCTCACGACGAGTCAGAGCAATTGACTCCTCTAGCTCAGCGTCTGATCTTACAACACGCATACCACGGCCGCCACCGCCACCGGCAGCTTTAATGATAATTGGGTAGCCAATCTTGTTAGCCAGCTGACGATTCTCTTCGAAATCCTCACCTAATGCACCTGCTGAACCAGGAACACAAGGAACACCGGCCTTCTGCATAGCTTTCTTAGCAGATACCTTATCGCCCATCAGACGGATAGTATCAGCAGTTGGTCCAATGAAAACGAAGCCTGATTTCTCAACCATTTCAGCGAAATCAGCATTTTCTGATAGGAAACCATAACCAGGGTGAATTGCATTAGCACCTGTTGCTTCTGCAGCAGCAATGATTGAAGGAATATTTAAATAAGAATCCTTTGGAGCTGCTGGTCCAATACATACAGCTTCATCTGCAAGCTTAACATGTAACAGATCTCTATCGGCTGTTGAATGAACTGCAACAGTCTTTAAACCTAACTGACGGCAAGCACGTAAAATACGTAAAGCGATCTCACCGCGGTTAGCTATAAGAACTTTTTCAAGTTTCATATTTTAGGTTTACTCTCAGTTATTATTCAAACTCGAATAGAGGCTGGTCAAACTCAACAGCTGAGCCATTCTCAACCAAAATCTTCTTAATTACACCTGAACGGTCAGCCTGAATCTGATTCATCATCTTCATAGCTTCAATAATACATAGAGTGTCGCCTTCCTTAACAGAAGCACCTTCCTCAACGAAAGGAGCAGCGGTAGGGCTAGCTGAACGGTAGAAAGTACCAACCATTGGTGACTTCATAAGCTTTGCAGCATCAGGAGCTGCTGGTGCAGCTGCTGGAGCAGGAGCTGGAGCTGCGGCTGCTGGAGCTGCCTGTGCAACAACAGGAGCAGCTACTGGAGCTGAAATTACAGTCTGAACTGACTGAGCAACAGCCTTTTCACGAGTAATCTTTAACTCTTCTTCGCCTTGCTTTAAGTTAATCTCAGAAACATCTGATTTTGAAACAATCTCAATAAGCTTAGCAATCTTATGAATATCAATTTGCATAAAATATCCTAATTTAGTTATTTCTAATCCTAACGATTACGACCTAAGAACTCGACAGCAGATCTTAAGGCATATTCATAACCATTAAGTCCGAAACCGGCAATGACTCCAACGGCCACATCAGAAAGATAAGAATGATGCCTGAATTCTTCTCTTCTGTGAACATTGGAAATATGAATCTCATAAAATGGTAAATCCACTCCAGTTAAAGCGTCACGAATAGCAACGCTGGTATGGGTGTAGGCACCGGCATTTATGAGAACAAAATCTTTGTTTAATCTAGAATCCTGAATTTTAGTAACGATATCACCCTCAGAATTTGACTGATAGCACTCGATATCAACATCCAATTCATTTGCAACATCCTTAAGACGATTCTCAAGATCCTTTAATGATGTATGACCATAAATCTGAGGCTCACGTACGCCCAACAGATTAAGGTTTGGTCCGTTAACAACTAAAATTGAATGCTTTGCCAAAATTAGACTCCCGAATATCTTAATCCGCGCATTTTATCATTTTTAAGTGAAAGTGGCGCATTTTTTATTAAAATCACCAAATTTTTTCGTGTTTTTTTACTATTTTTCGCTTATATCCTTATATCAGAGTAGTAAAAAAAATTTACTTTAATAGTTTTTATAAGGCATTTTTTGAGTGCTGACCCATTTTTTTTTAAAGGAAACGTAAAAAAACAGATTCAGTTCAGTATTGTTTTGATTTTTATCAAAAATATCTGCTTTCTATGGTAATTTGTCCATATTTTCCTTTAAAAGTTCAATAAATCTTCTGGCTGCTATGGTAAGAGACAGTCTGTCCTTATAGCCTATTGCCATTTTTCTGATTACAGGCGGTTCGGTTGGTCTTAATTCAAGATTGTATGCAATCCTCTTGAGCATAAGTTCTGCGAGCATACTTACACCAAGTCCAGCCTCAACCATATTCATAATGGTGTAGTCATCATGGATAACATAGCTGATTTTAGGATGAATTCCCTGTTCCTTGAAGGCGATAAGAGGTTCTGAATGATTACCCTCTTCAAGAAGAATAAAGTGTTCACGACCCAGATCCTTAAGAGAGACAACATCGCATTTAGCAAGAGGATGTCCCGGAGGAAGAACAGCCATCATGCGGCCATCCTTTACAGGTGAGGTCTTGATTCCGCTCACGGCATCCGGATTTACAAATCCAAAATCAACCGCACCGGTTTTAATCCACTCAGTAATTGAAACATAGTCACCTTCGAGCAGAACAAATTCAATTGCAGGATATCTCTTTTTAAATTCACTGATCAGAATTGGCAGCCAGTGAGTTGAAATACTTCCCATGGTTCCGATTCTGATTGTTCCTGTTTCCAGACCTCTTATTTCCTGTGCATGTTCTTTTACTGTTCTATATTCGTATACAAGACGCTGTATATGGGGGTATAATTTCTCGCCCTCTTTTGTAAGTGATATTCCAGATTTAGATCTGTTAAGCAGTTTTATCTTAAGCTCATCTTCCAGAGAGGAAATCATCTGACTAATTGCAGACTGTGTGCAGTTCATGGCAGAAGCTGCCTTGGTAAAATTTCCAAGTTCAATAATTTTATGTAATGCCAGATATCTATTCATACGTATGTGAACACCAAATACAGAAACTTGCGATTGCCCGTGATTTGACTAAGTTGAGACTAAGATGCCTCTACTATAATTATCAGCCAGATTCCAAAGCATATGGAGATTATTTTATGATAAAAGGTTTAATTTTGCTGAGTGCAGCTTCTATATTGCTTGCAAATATCTCAACAGTATTTGCTGAAGGTATCGCACATACACCTAGACCATGTGAATCTGAGTTCAAGGGACAGCCTCAGGGATTTGAGAAAAAACTGAATATTATCGCCATCAGAGATCTGAAAAACGAAAAAGATGAAGATATTGTTAGAGTAAAGGGAAAAGTCACAAAGTATTTTGGCGATGACAAATACGAGTTTACTGATGAAAACGGCGATACAATTGAAATCGAATTAAACAAGGATAAAGACTGGTCTTTCATTCGCAAAGACGAAACCATTGAAGTCATCGCTCAGTATGACAAGGAATTCTTCTCAGCAGACAGTCTTGATGTCAAATGCGCTCTTCCACCAGAGCATCCTATGACACAGATAGGAATCAGAATTCCTCCCAAAACAAACAGAAGGATGTAGCTCTTAACTCCTTCTTTTCAAAATAATTCTCCATTTTGAGGTCTGACTATCCTCAGACCTCCTTCAACAGAATTCATCAAACCAATCCTTCCTACCGGTTATACCAAAAACCTATTGATATCAATAAAAAAACAGTATTAGCCAGAAAATTAAGTGACTAATAAAATAATTACACATAGATCACATAACAAGAAGTTATGCTGACTCCAATTTTAGGAAAACAGAAAGTTTTCCTAAATGTTACATCAGTTTTAAATGGGAGAAACTCATGAATAAAATAGATGTTGAAAATTTATGTGTTAAATACAAAACACAAAATCAGACCTTTGAGGCACTCAAAGATCTGTCCTTTTCTGTAAAGTCAGGTGAATTCGTTAGTATTGTCGGAGCATCTGGCTGTGGAAAAAGTACGTTCCTGAGTGTCTTGGAGGGACTTCTAAAGCCAACTTCAGGCAGAATCCTAATTGATGGAAAAGAAGTAAAAGGAACCGGTACTGACAGAGGTGTAGTATTCCAACATTATTCTCTTTTTCAATGGATGACCGCGCTAAAGAATACAGAATTTGGCATTCAGCAGGCGAAAAAACAGCTTAGCCGAAAAGAAGTTACGAAGCTTGCCAACCATTTTCTGGATCTGGTTCATCTTGAGCAGTTCAAAAACAAATTTCCTTCCCAGCTTTCAGGCGGCATGCAGCAGCGAGTTGCTATTGCAAGAGCTCTGGCCATGGATACAGATATTCTGATCATGGACGAACCTTTTGGTGCTTTAGATGCAAAGAATAAGAGCTCTCTGCAGGATCTGGTACTGGAATTATGGTCATCTTCAGAAAAAAACAAAACTGTAATCTTTGTAACTCACGATATAGACGAAGCAATACTTCTGTCTGACAAGATTGTGGTTTTCTCTGAAAATCCAGGACATGTCTATAAAGAGATAAAAGTTCCATTCGCAAGACCCAGAAACCGCACTGACATTAGAAAAACCAAGGACTACGAAACACTACGAGCCGAGCTCATTAACTCACTGTATGGAAATGTTAGTGAGCCTGAATTTGAATTCGCACTAGCGGGTTGATTTAAACAAAAAAAAGGAAACAAAAATGAAATTTAAGAACACATTAAAGGTTATATCTTTAGCTTTACTTCTGTCGGCTGTTCAAGGTTGTGGAGACGATAAAAAAACAGATGAACACGCTACTCATCAAGCACATCAGAATCACCCTTCCGAACTTACTACCGTAAGAATAGGCTACCTACCATCACCAGGACATCTGCTGTATTTTCTGGCTAAGGAAGAAGGCTTTTTTGAAGAAGAAGGTATTAATGCAGAGCTGGTTCTGTTTAATGAAAACAAC
>JAZRAY010000123.1:0-6406 GCA_045634805.1 Succinivibrio sp.
CCAGACAACCTTTCATCTTCCAGCCCTTTGTAAGGATGAGGCCTATTCTCGAACCTGCGGTTTCTTCAAGAATTTCTATGTAAGTAAGTTTGAGCACGATTATATTGGTTACATTACTGATAATCTTGATTTTGAAGATGAGAACAGTGATCTTTTCATTCAGAGAGATATAGCCTATCAGGATGTTTCCTTTGATTTTCGTGTGATTAAAGAGCTTGGTTTTATGTGCGCTGTTGTACTCGTAAAACAGGAGTTTTTAGATCAGAAGGCTACTCTGACAGATGTTTTCAACTTTAATCTTGAAACCAAGAAATTTGTTCATTTTGAAGACCTCTTTGAAGATCCTACTCTTGCAGCTATGACCTGTTCCAATCTTGTCTACAATAAATTCAAGGAATACGGCTATAAGAATCTTTACGTAATCAAGGCTCAGATTGAAGTTGATCCAAGAAACTATGTACTGCTGCCTGACGGTATTGAATTTATCTTTACTAAGGGTACAGTTGCCCCTAATGATGTTAATTCCAGACTGTTTATTTCTGTTGATGATCTAATCGCAGCAAAGCCTAAAAAAGAGTGGTTCCCATCAATGAAGGGTGAGGTTCTTGGAAGAAAGCATGTATCTCATGGTATCAAATCCAAGCTTCTAAACTAGCTTACAGAACAATTCTTAACTCTCTAATTTATAAATAATTTTTAATTTCTATTCGAAATTATCCAAAGACTTTGTTTTTTTTCGAATAGAAATTTTATATTTTTTTCTTTGATAGATTGCCTGTTTATTAGCTCTATTTGAATGTTTTTATAATTATTTTAGAATTGTTTTTTATATTCTATTCGAAATTTTTCAAAGACTTTGGATTTCTTCGAATAGAAATCTTATAATTTATATTATAGAAGACTTGCTTTTTATTAGGCTCTGTACGAATGTTTGTATAGTTTGTTTAAGCTTATTTATTTTCATCCTAATCGAAATTATTCAAAGAATTTGGAAAAATTAGAATATATGGAATTTCAGAGAAAAGTATATTTAGAGAAACTGATTGATAGAAAACAGAATGGCTTGATTAAAGTAATTACCGGTGCACGACGTGCCGGCAAATCATATCTGATGAATGAGCTTTTCTATAGACACCTGATTAATTCTGGCGTTCCAAGTACAAATATAATTAGGTTTGCTTTTGATGCTGATGAGGATATTGATCTTCTTGATCAGTTTTTTTCTGAAGAAAATACCAAAATTAATCAGAAACAGAATGTTTCTTATGTAAACGCAAAGAAATTCAGAGCGTATATCAAAGGCAGAACGAATGATTCGGAACAGTTTTATCTGCTTTTGGACGAGGTGCAGTTACTTGATAATTTTACTGGAACATTAAATGGTTTTTTACGTCATCATAATTTCGATATTTATGTGACAGGCTCAAACTCAAAGTTTCTTTCTTCAGATATCGCAACTGAATTCAAGGGAAGAGGTTCTGTAGTTCATGTTTTACCTCTTTCTTTTTCTGAATATGTAGAAGATTCTCATCTTTCATATGAGGATGCCTGGAAAGAATACATAATTACAGGGGGAATTCCTCTTGTTGCTAAAATGAAAACAGCAGAGGAAAGAGTTTCTTATTTAAAAAGTCTATGTGATGAGACTTACCTGAAAGATATTATTGAACATAACGGTGTCAGAAAACAAATAGAGCTGGCTGACACATTTAATGTTATTGCTTCAATGATAGGTACTCCAGTAAATATTTCTAAACTTACAAATACCTTTAAGTCTGTAATAAAGAAAGAGATTAGTCTTGATACTGTAAACAGTTTTATCGAATATTTTGAAAATGCTTTTGTTATTTCAAAGGCTAACAAATACAACATAAAGGGCAGAAGATATGTTGGCTCTCCTTTCAAACTGTATTTTGAGGATCTTGGAGTAAGAAATGCAAGACTTAATTTCAGGCAGAACGAAGAAACTCATATAATGGAAAACATAATCTACAATGAACTGAGATATAGAGGCTTTAACGTAGATATCGGAGAGTTAACTATCAGTGAAAAGTCTGACAGACTGGATGTAAATGGCAAGAATATTTATGTTCAGAAATCCCTTGAAGTTGACTTTATTGCAACAAAAGGCAGCCAAAAGTTTTACATTCAATCAGCTTTAGCCTTGAATTCAGAAGAAAAACAGATTCAGGAGAAAAAAAGTCTGTTCTATATTGACGATTCCTTCAAAAAACTTGTAATAACCAGAAACAGACTGGCTCCATCTGTAGATGAAAATGGAATAATGACGGTTGATCTGTTCGATTTTCTCATGAAACCAGAGATTTTGGCTTAAAAAAAGTAAACAATTGCCAAAAAAAAGTCGGAGCATAGCTCCGACCATTTCTAATGATTTCTTTTAAAACTAGGCTTCTGCAGGAAGCTTGTCCTTCATGGTCTTATTCACAATGTTTGCAACACATGAGTCGGACCATACGTTCAGTGATGTCTCAATCATATCAATCACTGCATATACAGGCAGAATAACACCCATTAGAGATACAGGGATATTCATTGATGATACTAAAGAAAGAGTCAGGAAGTAGCATCCCATAGGAACGCCTGCGTTGCCTACTGCGGCAAAGGTTGCGATAAATACCCATGCAGCCAAGGTGCTTAAACCTATTTCAATACCGGCATTCTGTAGCAGATATACTGAAGTGATCAGAATAAATGCTGCGCAGCCGTTCATATTGATGGTTGTGCAGATTGGAAGAACGAATCTTGAAACTCTTCTGTCTACATGCAGATTGTCTTCAGCTGCAGCCATGGTAACAGGCAGTGTACCTGCTGATGACTTAGAGAACAAAGCAACTGCAAGCGCAGGCAGCATGCCACGAGCAATCTTCAGTGGATTTAGACCTTTAATCAGCAGGATCAGAGGTAGAACAAAGAACATCTGAATTAAATTAGAGCTGATTACTACACCAAAATAGGTAGCAAGACCGCCAAGAATAATTCCTGCTTCAAGCTGAGTTACAAGCTGAGCTGTGAAAGCCATGATACCGATTGGCAGAATTCTGATTAGCCAGTGGATCAGGATGAATAAAAGCTCCTGGAAACCGGTGATTACGGAAATAAGAGCATCCTTATTCTTACCTTCTTTCATTGAAGCGATACCTAAACCAAAGGCAGCGGCAACCATCAGAATTGATAGCACATTACCTGCTACAAATGGCTGTAGAAGATTATTTGGAATAATGTTCTGGATATGCTCAAGATAAGATAGTGACTCATACTTTGAAACAACATCTGCTGCTCCCTCTGTCATTGCAGCAGGAACGTTTGCTGGTTTGATGACTGAAAACAGTACTGCACCTAAAACAGCTGCAAGAATAGTTGTCAGAAGGGTGTAGAAGATAGTATGAATAAAGATTGTTCCACCCTTTGAATTACGAGACAGATTTGCAAGAGTAGAGATCAGTGATACTGCAATGATAGGAACTGCAATAAAGCTGAACAGTCTTGTGAATACGGTGGCAATAAAGTCCATAACCGCATTTACATCTGCATTGCCAGCAAAACCGATTAGAGCACCGATAATCAGGGCTCCGATATAAAAGACTGCAGTTAAGGCTCTGCCTTTTCCGCTAACCTTTGCAAGGGCAGTCGCAGCTGCCGCATGGATTCGTGAAGTATTGAAAATCATGATAGTTAGTCCTGATGATATAGTGCTGTTGAAAGATATCTGTCACCGCTGTCTGGAAGAATAACCACAATAATCTTGTCCTTATTCTCATCCTTCTGTGCAAGCTTAATAGCTGCACTGATGGCTGCGCCAGAGGAAATACCAATGAAAAGACCTTCAGTCTGGGCAAGATTTCTGCCGTTGTCAAAAGCTTCCTCATCAGTAATATCAATAACCTCGTCTACTACAGATTTGTCGTAGATCTTAGGAATGAATCCTGCGGAAATACCCTGAATCTTATGAGGACCAGCATTACCGCCGTTTAAAACAGGGGATGCTGCAGCTTCAACACCGTATACTCTGATGCTGCTGTTTTTCTCTTTGAGGTATTTGCCGGTTCCACTTACAGTTCCGCCTGAACCAACTGAGGCAACGAAAATATCAACCTTGCCGTCGGTATCATTCCAGATCTCTGGACCGGTAGTCTCATAGTGAGCCTTTACATTAGCTTCATTTTCAAACTGCTGAGGAATGAAGGTATTGTCAGATGCTGCAGCAAGCTCAGTTGCTTTTTCAATAGCGCCCTTCATACCCTTGGAACCTTCTGTCAGTACCAGTTTTGCACCGTAGGCTCTTAGAATGTTTCTTCTCTCAACTGACATGGTCTCAGGCAGAACCAGGGTAACATCTAGACCAAGATTTGCACAGACTAGAGCAAGTCCGATACCGGTGTTTCCTGATGTTGGCTCATAGATCTTGGTATCTTTGTTGATCTTGCCGGATGCCAGTGCTTCCTTAATCATATAAAGAGCAGCTCTGTCCTTTACTGAGCCTGATGGATTAAGAGCTTCAAATTTGGCAAAGACTCTTGCCTTAAGGTTGAATTTCTTCTGCAGATTTGACAGCTCAACCAGAGGAGTATTGCCAATCAGGTCGATGGCAGACTTGTAATACTTCATGTTGTCATTCCTTGTTAATTCTAATAATTTATCTATATATAAACACATTAGTTAACGTATTAAAATAGGGAATTATTTTTACATTAATGTTTGCACCAATAATAAGCAAAATATAGATAAATCTCTTTTTAAATCAATAAGAAAAGAGTGTATAAAAATAGGGCATATTTATTAAAAAATAAATGTTTGCTTTTGGATCATATTATTTGCAAAAAAACGTAACATAAAGATTAAATTGGATATAATACAAGTAATTAAGTAGAAATTATTTCAAAAACCGTGAAGAATACGGTGTTTAAAGATAGAAACAGATATTCATGCAAGATACAAATTCTTTCCCTCTGAACATGATTGAAAGGATCACTGCGCATCCTGAAAATTACCGTTTGCTAGAAAAAATCCCTCTGACCATTACCGGTGTAGATACTCATTTTCCAATCGTTCTAAATGATCCTCTTCCGAATGAGAAGGTATATTCCGTGGTTTTCCTGGATACAGAGACTACCGGAATGGATCCGATGAAGAACAAGATCATTGAGCTTGGAATGGTTAAGGCTACCTTTTCACTGGACAGAAAACTTCTGTTAACTGTAGACAGATACTATGACGAGTTCGAAGATCCGAATGAACCTATTCCACCTGAAATCACTGAGCTGACTCATATTACAGATGATATGGTTGCAGGTCATCATTTTGATGATGAGATGGTTGCCAGATTCCTGACAGGAAGACCTCTTGTTGTAGCTCATAACGCAGCCTTTGATCGTCCTTTCTTTGAAAAACGCTTCAAATCTCTGTCTACTCTGTCATGGGCCTGCTCTTTAAAGGAAATCCCTTGGAAGAAGCTGGGATATTCAAGTGCCAAGCTCGAGTTTTTAAATCTGGTTCTAGGCTATTTCTATGATGCCCACAGAGCATATGTGGACTGCCTTGCTCTTTTATGGATTATGTATAAGGTTCCTGTTGCCTTCAGTGAACTTATAGGTTCTGCTTTAAGCTGCAGCTACAGAGTGGTTATCAGGGGCAATACCTTTAAATTCAAGGATAATCTCAAAGAGAGAGGCTTCAGGTTTGACGGCGGTAATGCCAAGACCTGGTCTCGTTACTATCAGGATGAGGATGAGGCATCCAAGGTAAAACAGATTATCGAGGATACCTATAAGGATGGCTATGTCGATTTTGATATCAAGATTATCGAATATAAGGCCAAGACTCGATATAAATTTGAAAATAACTAAATGTAATTTAAGGAGTATATATGAAAGACATTGTTTCAACAGGCAAGTCCTTTTTCAAAGAATTCAGAGAGTTCGCTGTTAAAGGTAATGTAATGGACATGGCAATCGGTGTGGTAATAGGTACTGCATTCGGTAAGATTGTTTCATCACTGGTTGCTGATGTAATCATGCCTCTGGTTGGTCTATTTGTTGGCAACATTGATCTTAAGGATCTGGCTGTAACACTTCAGGATAAGACTGATACCTCACCTGAAATTGTTCTGACCTATGGCGTTTTCCTGCAGAATGTTCTTGATTTTCTGATCATTGCCTTTGCAATCTTCCTGACCATCAAGGTTATCATTAACCTGAAGAACCGTATCATCAAAGAGGAAGAGGAGCCTGCTGAAGCTCCAGCTGATCCTGCTGATGTACAGCTTCTACGTGAAATCAGAGATCTTCTGAAAGAACAGAACAAGTAATATTTAAAACCGGAGGATTTTCTGATCCTCTGGTTCATTTCCTTTCTTTTTAAATAATTTTTTTCTATTTGCATTCATCTC
>JAZRAY010000124.1:0-2087 GCA_045634805.1 Succinivibrio sp.
TAACTCTGAATAACTCTGTTCGTCAGCCTACAACCAGTGAGAAGGTTGGGCAGCATCATGAAGCAAAACTAAGAATTGCCTCAGAGGCTGTAAAGCTTGTAAATTCAGGAAATTCCCTGATTCTGGATGCCGGTACAACCACTATTGAGCTTGCAAGAAAGCTCAATAATATTCCTTTAAAGGTTATTACCTCAGATCTGAACATTGGTATGCTGCTTTCAGATAATCAGAATGTTTCAGTTGTTATTACAGGTGGAGAGCTCGATTCAAGCAGTCAGTCATGTATTGGTGAGATTGCAAGAAACATCTTGAGCAGATTACATCCTGATTATGCGTTCATCAGCTGCAATGCCTGGGATATCAAGTATGGTATTACTGCTCCTACCTCAGACAAGGCTAATTTCAAACATGATTTAATTCAATCCGGCGCCTGCACTGTATTACTGGCAGACAGCAGTAAATACGGTAAGAGTCAGCTGTTCTCTGTTGCAGATATCAGAGATATTGATGTGATTATTACTGATAATAACCTTCCAGAATCTGTTGCAGAACAGATTAGAAGTCTGGGAATAAAACTTATTCTTGCCTAATGCGATATTTTTAACAGAATTGGCTGAATAATCAAATGATTACTCAGCCATTTTTTATTAATAATCAAAAATCCCCGCCATAAAAAAGATCTGTTTCATAGATTTTAAATAAAAATAATCATCGAACCTCTTTTTTGTTGATTATATCTATCTATTTGTTATTAAATACTTTTTGTTGAATCCTCTTATTTCTGAAAAATATTTTTTAATCATTATTATTATAAATTATTAAAAAAAATCAAAAGATTAAAAAAAAATGAGTGCGTTTTATCACGTTTAATCATCTTTGAGCTTTTATAATCATTTTTAGTTTTTTATACTCAGCAATGTAAGATTTCGATCGTGTACTCCATGATCAGAACAATTAAGAGTTTCATATTTAAAGACTACAAACTAACAGGAGCATTATCCATGAAACATTCTTTTTCTAAATTAGCATTAGCAGCATGTATTGCTGTTGCACCTATCTTCAGCGCAAATGCTGCATATGATTTAGACAAGCCAGTTAACCTGACCTTTGCTGCACAGGAAGTTGGTACTGCTGCATATACCTATGCAACAGCTATTCAGTCTGTAATGCTAAAGGAACTACCAAAGGGATCAAACATCACTATTACCACCACATCTCCTGGTGCTGTTGGAGCTCCTCTAATTGTTAACAACGCTGCAAAGTGTGACGTTGTTATGTCAAACTCAGCACCTTCAAAGTGGTCAAAGGAAGACGGTATTCTAGGCAAGAAGCCAACTCCTAACATTGCTGCAATCGCTGGTGGTTTAGGTCATGACTTCATCAATGTTATGTTCACCAAGAAGTTCGTTGATAAGACTGGTATTAAGACTGTTGAAGAGTTAGTTGCTAAGAAGCACCCTGTAAAGATTGTTATCAAGAAGAACGGTACTTTAGGTGAGCTTTCAGCAGAGAAGTTATTCGAAGCTTTAGGCGCAAAGCTGGAAGATGTTAAGTCATGGGGCGGTGTTGTAGAGAAGACCGGCGGTGACGCTATCAAGTCAGGTCTGCAGGACGACATCTATGATATGACTATCGATCACATCGGTGCTGGCCAGTCAAACACCACCGAGCTGTGCATGACTCACGATATGGTAGACGTTCAGTTAGCTGATTCAACCTTAGATAAGCTGGTTGAGATGGGCTACAACTACGTAACTGTTGAGCCAAATACCTGGAAGGGACAGACTGAGCAGATCAAGACTGTTGGTTCTCAGCAGCTGGTTCTAGTTTCATCAACCATGGATGAGGCTGTTGCTTATCACTTAGCAAAGGCTGTTTGTGAGAACGCTGATGCTTTAGGTGACCAGGTTGCTTCAATGAAGTACTTTGATCCAAAGGTTGCTGGTTCTAAGGCTGTTACCGGTGTTGACCTACACCCAGGTGCAAAGGCTTACTACCAGGAGAAAGGTTACAAAGCTGAATAAAACTAATACATGACAACTTAAAGAGGGGGGAGTCTCTCCCCCTCATTTTTTTTGAAGTTATCG
>JAZRAY010000125.1:0-4511 GCA_045634805.1 Succinivibrio sp.
GCAGAGAACTGCAACTCAGACAACCAGACCCAGATGGTTAAGCTGCAGGACTTCATGGGACAGTACAACAGCTTCGTAAGCGGTGCAAGTGATCAGATTAAGAATGCAAATCAGATCCTGCAGGGACTTGCAAAGAACTAACAATTTCCTCACTAAGAAAGAATGTCTGTCATACTATGTTATTAGTAGTATGGCAGACATTTTTTTTCACGTTAGCCTCAAACAATTCAGCCTAACAATCTGTAAGGCTGAAAACTTAATAAAAGAAATACTCTAAAAAGTCAGACTAATCTCTGAACTTATCTTTTTCCTTTTTGATGGTCTTGCGGTTTAGCACAAACAGATCTGCATCAATATCATCAACAATCTCTTCACAGGTGTTGCCAATCAGAGCTGCTGCAATACCGGAACGTCCAGCTGAACCGATCAGTACAGCCTTGGCATTGATTTTTGCGCAGATTTCTGGAATTACATCATCCGGCATACCTTCCTCGATATGACAGTACTGTCTGTCTATATGATGCTTGTCTGCAAATTCATACATTCTCTTTCTGTGTTCTTCCAATACGCCCTGTTCATACAGATCAGGAGAGTAGTGAGGAACCTCGAGCATAACTGTTGGCATGTAAACAGGGGCAGAGTTAACAAGATGTATTCTGCTGCCTGTAATCTTTGAAAGAACCTGTGCTTCACGCAGCATAGCCACATTACTCTGCAGATGTTCATTCAGTGTAAAATCAACGCATACAGCAATGTTTCCACCTGTCTGCTGCCAGTCGTTGTTCTTGGCGATGATAACTGGTACTTCTGCATGACGGAGAATAAACCAGTCAATAGGTGTGAAAATAATAGAATCCAGTAAACCGTGACTGTTGGCAGCCTTGATGATCAGATCATAGTCACCAGCCTTCATCTCGTCGATAACAGCTTCGCCAACATCTCTGTTTTCAACAACCTTAGGAACAATTGTTGCCTCAGAATTTGCCTGCTCGCGATACTCTTCAATAATCTGATTCAAATGGTCGATATGTGTCTGTTCTATATCCTCGTGAATTGGCTTTTCCTTAACCTTGTTAAGAATCAGCAGATCATATGCGAAGTCATATACAACTCTAAGATAGGTGATAGTTGTCTTTGGATTGAATTTTGCGATATCTATAGCTCTCTTTAATGCTATTTGAACATCTTTTTTAGGTTCAGCAACAACTAAGATGTTTGTATATTTTCTCATAGACAACCCCTTATTTTTATAGTGTTTACATACTTTTAACTATAAAGTAAAAGGCAACCAAAATCATTTGCTCCTATTGATAATTGTGCGAAGCCAAACAAAATTTTTATTAAAATTTCAAATGGTTACGACCTTTGAAAAACTAAACGATTCTCTGATTCCGTGCAATTACAAAACAATGCCTGCCTATGACTGATATTTTTTTTCTCATCTGATAGTATTTAAGCTAAATATTTTGTAGAATTTTACGAGTTCAGTTTTTTTTAGGTGACTATGCGTATTATCTGTCTTGCTCTCTTAGCTTTATTTTTAATTGGCTTTAATGCTAAGGTCTATTGCTGTGAGCACGCAGTGGATACTACAGAAATTACATTAGTACAAAACTCACATAATTCTCATAAAGCTATCAGGGGTTCATCTTTAGAGCAGGGGATAGGTTCATGCTGCTCCGGTTTGGGCATGACCTGCTGTCTGACAGTTACAAATACACTTAATATTTCAAAGCCTGTCTATCGTGTTTCTGAGGAAATGTATCTTCAGGACGATAACTACAAATCCTTCGTAGCCTACACTCTGCAAAGGCCTCCTTGTGATCAGGTCGTTTAACTTTTATATTTAATTTTTAATCGACTTATTATTTACAAGGAATCTTTTGTCTATGTACATGACACATTACATGGAGCTGTTAACTACAACCTCCAATCTTCTAATCTTTATGGCTTTACCTGTGGTTTTAGCTGAAACTGCTGCAATAACTGAGCTTGTTATCCTTTTCTCAAAGGAAAGTTCAAAGACCGTAAGATTTATAAATAAGCTTTCATGCCTTCTGGGTGCGGCTGTATTTCTTCTGATTGATCTGTATATATTAAGAGAGGTAATAATTCCTCTTACAGAGAATTCAGGCTGGTATGGTCTTATCGACAAGATTGCAGTAGGCTTTTATGTTCTTGGCGGACTTATTATGATTGCTCTGGGTGTTGTAACCTTTGGTTTCTTTGGTGAGTTCTTAGGACGAAGACTGCAGGGCGGTATTCGAGTTGGTCTTCTGGCTGCTTTTCTGGTGATATCTCATATTGCTATGATTGCAGGTATGGCCGATCCAAGACTGGATTCTGACTATAGAATACTTACAGAAGGAAATGCTGTTTCAACGTCAGTAATGAATGCTCATAACAGCTCTTCTCACACTCATGTTCACTCTCACTAATCTTAGTTAGATGTGATTTGATGTGATTTGACAAAAACTTATATGGACTGTTTACGCAGTCCATATTTTATTTTTCGTCATTTTTCTAGTCGTAAAGACTGTAATCAAACTTGCATTTGCAGTTAGGACAGACTGTAAGTTTTCTTGATGAGAAGATATCTTCGTTATTCGAAGCAAGTATCATCTTTCTTGTTCCTCTTTTAGCAAAGAGATTCAGATAAGGTGTATGACAGTCCTCGCAGGCAACGACTTCAGCCTGTTTGCTGGTATAGATTTCCAGAGCATTGTAAAAGTCGTCAAAGAAGACATACTCAAAGTTATTTATTGTCTTATCCGGATAAAGTCTGCTGAAGTTTTTGCTCATGTCATAACAGGTTTTGTAGACACCTATTGCAAGCGGTACAGACAATCTTTCACCGATATCTTCCTGATCAAAGTGATTTGCTGTTGGCAGTTTGTTCAGAAGAATTCTGCTGCAGATGGTATACAGAGATATCATCAGCATAATCTGATTGCTGGTAGGCTTATTGTTGCAGACTTTCAGCAAATGGTTGATGCCAATAGTTTCATCATGACACATTTTGTATTTTCTGATAGGTCTTGCGTAATCTGTTGTGGTTGAATCAAAAAGATCTTTGATTACCTTAGAACCTGCCCCAGTAACCTTATGGATAAGATGTTTTGTAGATCCAAGCTTAACCATCATATTAGCCAGAGTTTTTCTCTTTGATACATCATCGGCAGGACCTATGATGCTAGGAAAGATACTTATCTGCATCATATTCTCTATGACGCATAAGAGATTGGTTTTCTTTCTGTTGATGAGATTCTCAATCAGACTTCCCACAGACTGAGAAGCATCAAGAATATCATTAACAATATCCTCAGGAGAGGATGATGATAACCTGGAAATTGAATTTAGCTTTGTTTCCTGGATTTTTTCGAATTTAACCTTTGAAAAGAGGTTTACATCCGAAAGTGTTGCCATATTGCAGAAGATGTCCGGATCAACGTTGGCAGCAAACTGCATGTAGGAGGCAAGAGCATTTGGCAGATATCCAAACAGCAGATTGAAGGCAGTATTCATTCTGTCTTCATCCTTAGGAGAAATTTTAAGGAAATTGTCTTTTTCTGCCTTACAAGGTGAGTCGTATATATTTTTAAAATGAGATCTGTAATAAACAGAAGCATCTACTCTAAAGGTTTTCATATCTTCCCCACAAATATTTATCTTACTGAAAATGCTCCTTATTCGGGTGAATTGCTAATTATTATTAACATACATTTTTTGTATTTTTGTAAGTTTGGAAAGTGACTATTATAAACATCTGAAATAAAATGTCCTTGCACAAAACAGTTAATTTATTGCACAAAATTTTTATGAGTTAAAAAAAATTTTGTTAAATCAGATAGTAGAATTAAATTTTGTTAAATATAATTTTTTTGATAGGAATGGAGAAGGAGGAATACCTTTTTTGGTAATCCTCCGTAGAAATTACATTCTGATCATTCTAGGCTTGATGCCAAGAGCAAGACATACAGCTACGTAGGTAGCACCGCCTAAAATTACATAGCCTGTAAGATAGAAAATAGACTCCAGTGTGGACATGCTGATCCAGCTGTTAAAGTCCAGAACAGTGAAATGAATTACCAGTGCCATGGCAATTCCCGCAAATAATGCTTTCAGAATAAAGAGAATAGTGCCTGATGATACAGTGTAAATCTTTCTTCTGTACAGGAAGAACAGAAGCAGAGATAGATTTACATAGGCAGCAAGTGCTGTGGATAAAGCAAGACCTACGTATCCAAGTGGCCAGACCAGACAGAGATTGAAGATGATATTTGAGATGATTGCTATCAGAGAGCATTTTACAGGAGTCTTTGTATCCTGAATTGCGGCAAAGCCCTGGACAATTACTCGTACCAGCATGATGGCACATAAACCTGAGACTGATGCCAGAAGAGATGCTGATGAAAGGTGTACATGCTCTGGTGTAAAAGCGCCTCTCATGAAAATTACTCTTAAGATTGGCTCTGAAAGGGAAATAATACCGCACATAGAAGGAATACCCA
>JAZRAY010000126.1:0-1529 GCA_045634805.1 Succinivibrio sp.
CTCACCACAAAAGTTCGTAAATCTTTCCTTTTTAGTGCAATTTAATTTATTTTACATAAAAAACTATTTTTTCTAAAAGATTGGGATATGATAAAGAAAAGTTACAAGATATCTGAGGATTTAATGATGATTAGA
This sequence comes from Succinivibrio sp., assembly GCA_045634805.1. GTDB lineage: Bacteria > Pseudomonadota > Gammaproteobacteria > Enterobacterales > Succinivibrionaceae > Succinivibrio. Next base: position 136 of record JAZRAY010000126.1, read on the forward strand.
AGTTTCAACGGTTCATGGTGGCGCCCTGCTTAACTGCGGGTAGAACTGTTGTGCTTATAGAGGACCCGCGTAATAGCGGGTTTTTTCGTATATAAGGGTCATAAATTTCAGAGCGAATTTTCAAAATATAAGGTGTGAATATGAAGTCGATAGCGTTTGATACCAAATACCTAAAGGAAGCTCACCTGTTTTATAAGGAATACTGTCACAAGGACAACACCATTCTTTATGAAAGTGCTGAGATTATTGATAAAAGCGGTGTACAGTCCCTAATCGGTGTTTCAGCTGCACTTAAGATTACCTGTGAGGATCTCAAGGTTAAGGCTCAGGCCTTAAACAAGAATGGTAAGGCTCTTTTAAAGCTGATTGCAAAGGAGCTTAAGCTTAATGCCTCAGAGGATTCTCTCACTGTTGCCTACTCAAGACCTGATCACGAGATGGATGAGGAGACCAGATTAAAATCACCTAATCCTTTTGAGGTTCTAAGAAAGACCATTGTAAGTATCAAAGGCTGCAAGAACATCTTTATAGGTGGTCTGATTTCCTTCGACTATATCAACAACTTTGAATACATAGGTGATCTTAAGAAAGGTGAAAATCCTTGTCCAGATTACGGCTTCTACGTATTTGATATCGCTATCAGATCAAATCATCAGAAACAGAAGACTCAGATTGATGCCTATGTATTTGATGAGGATTCATACAAGGAAATCGCCTTTGAGACACTTGATCTCAGAGATAAAATCGATGACTTCAACCAGGAAGATACTCTGGTAATCAAGAAAGTAACACCTAAGATTGAACCTGATCTTGATGATGAGAAATTCGGAGAGATTGTTGCCAGGGTTAAACAGCACATTATCGACGGTGATGCCTTCCAGGTGGTTCCATCAAGAACCTTTAAACACCGCTGCAACGATCCACTACTTGCCTACTCTTATCTAAAGAAACTCAACCCATCCCCTTATATGTACTACATCAAGGATCCTGATTATATTATCTTCGGAGCAAGTCCTGAGTATGCCGTAAGATTTGAGGCAGAGGAAAGACGAGTTTCAATAAGCCCTATTGCAGGAACCCGCGCTCGTGGTCTTAACGAGGATGGCAGCATCAACAAGGAACTGGACAGCCGTATCGAACTTGAACTCAGAACCGATACCAAAGAGGTTGCCGAGCATCTGATGCTGGTTGATCTGGCCCGTAACGATCTTGCAAGAATCAGCAAATGCGGCTCCCGTTATGTTGATAACATGCTGCATATTGATAAATACCAGTCTGTTATGCACCTTGTTTCAGATGTTCATGCCGTATTAAGAGATGATCTGGATGCTCTTCACGCCTACTGTGCCTGCATGAATATGGGTACTCTGTCTGGCGCACCTAAAATCAAGGCT
>JAZRAY010000127.1:0-4257 GCA_045634805.1 Succinivibrio sp.
TATTTCTTTATGGTTCTGATGATGGGACTTTCTGTTGCCTGTGTTAATTTTCTGTCTGTATATATGCCGATTCTCAGGGATTCGGCGACACTATCCAAAATGGCAGTCCCTTTTATGCGAGGCAGCTGTGTAATGAACGTGGTTCTGCCAATGGCTCTGACAATTAGAGTTCAGAATCTGTTAAAAACACTTCAGTCTCTTCATCTTCCTCTGATTATCTATCTTCCAGGGGCCGTGATGATAAGGTTTGTTCCAACCTTTATCAATGACATAAAACAGGTATACGAGTCCATGAAGATAAGGGGCTTTGAATTTTCTATAAAAAATATAGTAAGCCATCCGATCCTTTTACTGAGACTGAGCTTTACTCCTCTTGTTTTTATGACACTGCGTTCATCTGAGGATCTTGGTATTGCCTGCGATCTTAAAGGAATAGGCAACAACCGTCAGTGCAATTACAAAAACTCATCATTAAAGCATCACGATTACGTCTTTATTCTGATAGGTATTCTTATCTGTATTGCAAGTCTTTATCTTGAGCATGCAAGCGGTGGAAGTTTTGTATCTGTGCATGGAGGCAGATCATGATAAAGATTGAAAATCTCTCATACAGCTACAATCTTTCAGCAGAGCAGGCTTTAAAGAATATCTCCTTTGAAGCCAAAAACGGAGAGATTACCGTATGTACCGGACCTTCAGGCTGCGGAAAATCCACCCTTTTAAGAGTTATAAACTCTCTATGTCCTAATTATTATGGCGGCAGACTTGACGGTGAAATCATAATTGACGGCGAGTCTGTAAAGGACAGGGAGATTGCCTATGTCAGCTCCAAGGTTGGTTCTCTGTTTCAGGAGCCTGAAAGACAGTTCTTTGCTCTTAATGTAGAGGATGAAATTGCCTTTGCTCTGCAGTGGCAGGGAATTGATGAGGATGAGATTAAATCAAGAGTTGAAGATGTTATAAAGAGGTTTTCTCTGGACGAGATTAGAGAGCAGTCAATCAACTCTCTTTCTGAAGGACAGAAACAGAAGGTTGGTCTTGCTTCAATTATTGCAATGCAGGTTAGAAACATTATCCTCGACGAGCCAACTGCCAATCTTGATCCTGAGGCAACAGAGGATCTTGCCCGTATTCTTGATTCACTAAAACAGCAGGGCTACTGCATTTTTGTGGTTGATCACCGACTCTACTATCTTAAGGATTATGCTGACAGGGTAATAGTAATGCAGCATGGTGAGATTGTTCATGAAGGAGAATATTCAACTCTGAATGATTCTTCTTTATGTGATAAATACGGTCTTAGACAATACAATATAACCGATAGACGAGAGCTTCTGCCAACCCACAATCCACAGACATCTTCAATTGAGATTGAAAATCTTTGTTTTTCATATAAAAGCGGTAAAAGGATATTTGAGAATCTGAATCTAAAGATTGGTCCTGGCTGTCATGTTCTGATTGGAAAGAATGGAGTAGGAAAAACAACTCTATCAAGACTTATTTTCAATCTTGAGAAAAAACAGCAGGGCAGAGTTCTATTTGATGGTGAGTGTTTAAAGCATCCTCTGCTAAAAGGATCTTTAGTTCTACAGAATACCGATTATCAGCTGAATATGACTACTGTATACAGGGAGCTTAAATCCTGCTTTGAGCTAAGTGGTCAGAAAGACTGTCATCATAAAATCACAAAACTATTATCAGCACTAGATCTGTCTGCCTTCAGTGAACGTCATCCCCAGTCTCTGTCTGGTGGACAGAAACAGCGTCTGATTATAGGCTGTGCTCTTGCAAAAAATCCTCTGCTTATGATTTTAGATGAACCAACCTCAGGTCTTGATGGAGACAACATGAGAAGAATCAAATCAATCCTAGAGGACTATGCTGCCGAAGGTCACTGTGTAGTAATCATTACTCACGATCTTGAGCTTCTGGATACCAGAAACTTTGATGCAATCCGACTAAATACAAGGGAATAAACGATGGAAAACTTAAAACAGAAAATTGATGAAATTGTATCCTCAGGCAAGTGCATGGGACTTTCCATGCTTAAGAATACTCTTAATGTATCAGAGCTTGAGATCTGCAGAGCTCTTGATAAAAAAGACTGTACTCTGTTTGATGGTTCTGACTTTGACAGAATCTGGAATTTTCTGTGCGGCTTTGAAAAGCTGACCTTTTTTATTGAAAAGGAAGGCAATATCTTTGAGCTTGGAGTCAGTGTAGCTCCGGGACGTGAAGGCATGGGATATTTCAATCTGTTTGGTGCAGGCTCCCTGAACGGCCACCTGAAAAAAGAAAGTGTCTGTAAGATTGCTCTGTTAAAGCTTCCATTCATGCACCTTACATCCTATCAGATTGCCTTCATAGGAAAGGATGGTAATGCAATCTACAACTTCTATCTCTCAAGATATGAGCATAAGCACAAAGAACAGGACCTTAAGGCTTTTGATGATTTTCTGAAAGAGGCTGCCTGATGAATAAGCTCGTTGCAGTAAGCTCAAAAACCGGTAATACCAGAAAGGTTGCAAGGTCAATCTCAGATGCAATTGCAGACTGCAGTCTTATTGAGATTGAAGATAGACCATTAGCCATAGATGAATATGGTTTTGTGGCTGTTGGTTTCTGGCTTGATTCTGGTCATGCCGATGATAATGCGCTGGCCCTTATAAAGTCATTACGAGGAAAAAACGTAGCCCTCTTTGGTACCCTGGGAGGTGATCCATCCTCAGCAGAGGCAAAAAAGGTTATGGATGAAACTGCGGCATATCTTCATGAGAGTAATAATCTTGTAGGAACCATGTGGTGCCGAGGCCGTATCAGCCAGACTGTGCTTAAAAGAATGTATGAGCTCTACCCAAAGATTAAAAATGATAAAAAACATCTTGAGCGCGTAGCTCTTGCAAGTACTCATCCTGATGAGCAGGATCTTGTGAATGCAGCTGTAAATGCCAGAAAATGGATGGAGTGTCTAAATGAATCTGTATGATTTATATAAGCTTTCAGGCCCATGCGGTGTGGTCATTATCATGTTTGGTATTCTGGCTGTATATCTGTGTGCCAGAAACTATTTCTACACTTCTCTTATCTGGAATGAGTTTAAGCGTGATTTTATAGGTAGAGCCACCAATGAGGAACGTTGTCTTAAGGAATACAGCGGCTCAAATCCTTTTATGCTCATAATTTATCAGATGGTAACTCAGCATCAGAGCCACTCAGATGACTGGCGTTCAGAGGTAGTCTATCTGTTTAACCGCAATTTCCGCAGAGTTATAAATTCTCTTTCAATCCTGAAGATGATAACCGTGATTTCTCCTCTTTTAGGCCTGCTTGGTACCGTACTTGGAATGCTTAATGTCTTTGATGCCATCTCCTCAGTTGCATCAGAAGATCCTAGAATGCTGGCTCATGGTATCTGGCAGGCTCTAATTACCACTGTTCTTGGTTTGGTAGTTGCGATCCCAGCTCTTGTAATGTATTACACCATGACAGTCCGTATGAAGATATTTCTGATGGAAACCCTGGAACATACATACCAGGCTCTATCATCTTTCAACAGTGTAAAACGAGCTGTTCGTGTCAGTGAGACTGAATCTGATTTTGCGGTGGAGCTTTGCCATGAGAATTGATAATGATTTTTCTCTGCCGACTGATGATGCTCATATTGACCTGACTCCTCTTATCGACGTTATCTTTATGCTGGTGATCTTTTTTATTCTGACCATGAGTTTTACTCACAGTGCTATTGATATCAGTCTGCCGAAAAGTACAACCGCTCAGAAAATAGAAGAGCCTAAACTTATTGAGGTTGCCATCAGGGACAATGGTGATCTTTACTACGATAAGAAGATAATTGATATCGATGAGTTAAAGTCACTTCTTGATTCAGATGAAGCTGCTACTCTTAACATCATTGCCGATGCCAAATCTCCTTTTGACAGATTCATTGAGATAGTTGATGTTGCAAAGGAAAAAAGAGCAGGTAAATTTCTCATTACTGCAGATAAGAAACATGAAGAAAAATAGTCTGAAAAACACTTCTGCAGATAAAAAGGCTGACCGCATGGCTATAAGCTTTACCTTTCTTTTTATCATTATAAGTATTGCAGCTTTTACTGTATCAGAGAGTCATGCTCTTTTAATTGAGAATGGTAATTCATCCTCGCAAAAGTCTGTGGAAGTCAGTGTCCTATATAGCGATAATCATCTGGAGAATACCAAAGACAGTACAGAAACTCCAAAGTCATATGAGGATAAGCC
>JAZRAY010000128.1:0-27489 GCA_045634805.1 Succinivibrio sp.
AGTATTACCACGTGAAGTTCAGATTAATATTTCTGTTGATCTGGATAACCCTATCTACGGTAAGGTAACATTCAATACAGAATCAGGAAATGTATTCTATGTTGAACTTGCTATGGATGATACTACATTTACTGCTATTCGTGATTTTGAGACCAAGAGTGTAGAGTCTCCTGATGACATTTTGGAGCAGTATAAAGTTTAACGATATTTAGATATTTATTACATGACAGATACTATCAAAAAAGCTGTCTTAGATTTTAGAAAAACCAAATTTGTAACCAGCGCACCAGATATTTCGAAGCTACCGGAGGATCTGGGCGCTGAAATTGCTATTATTGGTAGATCTAATTCAGGCAAATCTTCTTCAATTAACGCTATTTGCGATCAGAAAAATCTAGCCAAAACCAGTAGAACCCCAGGTCGTACCCGACTGATTAACCTTTTTACGGTTGCCGATAAGAAGTATCTTGTAGATCTTCCTGGATACGGTTATGCTCAGGTTCCAGAAAACATGAAAAGACAGTGGCAGAAATCCATGACCGACTATCTGCAGCAGAGAAAGAGTCTCTGCGGTATTGTGGTTACCATGGATATCAGAACACCTCTTCGAGATCATGACCGCATGATTATCGACTGGTCTATTGCATCCAATCTGCCAGCCCTTATACTGCTGACCAAGGCAGATAAGTTTGGAATCAATAAACGCAAGGAAATGGTAGGCGAAGTCAGAACCGCTCTTTCAGAGTTCGGTGGCAACTTCAAGATTATCGCTTTCTCAGCACTTAAAAAGATTGGCATTGACGAAACCAGAGAAGTATTAAAGAACTGGTTCGATCTTGCACACACTGACAACGAATAAATTAAGACATTATGAAAAAAGGAACTCTCTACATCGTGTCAGCTCCATCAGGAGCAGGCAAATCATCACTAATTGACTCTATTTTAAAGAGATTCAATCTTGATGATTCATTAAGACTTTCTGTATCCCATACCACACGTCAGCCAAGACCTGGCGAGGTTGATCATGTAAGCTATCACTTCGTAACAAATGAAGAGTTTGAAGCCCTGATTGCCCGCGGAGCCTTCTATGAGTATGCCCATGTATTTGATCACTACTACGGTACCTCAAAGGAGATTGTTGAACAGTGGCTTAATGAAGGCAAGGATGTACTTTTAGACATCGACTGGCAGGGTGCAAGACAGATTAGAGAGCAGGCTCCTGATGCCAAGGGAATCTTCATTATTCCTCCTTCACTTGAAGAGCTTCACCGCAGACTTGTAAGCCGTGCAACCGATGCTCCTGAGGTAATCGAGAAGAGAATGAACAAGGCTATAAGCGAGATTTCTCATTACGACGAGTACGACTACGTCATCATTAATGATGATTTTGAGGAAAGTGTTCTGAATATGAGGTCAATCATTCTGGCTAACAGAGCCAAACTCGATAAAAAGAAGGAAGAAATATCAAAACTTTTTGATTTGAACAAAAACTAATTTGCTTGAATTGAGATTTTTTAGTGTATAATTGAGCCTGCTTTGTCGCTGGTAAAAGCAGGTCTTGTCTTCTAAGCTCCAAAAATACTAAAGAAAAGATCTCAATGTCACATTGGGATTGAGTATTTTTTGACTTAAAAAAGACATAGTTATACTGTTTTTTCTTCAGTTTAATTTTTTTGTCTTTACCAGAAACAAAATTATCACCTGCATAGTGCAATAGTGATAATAAAGGATCAATACACCGCATAAGCGTGTCTAATATATTGTATTAGACTATTTATCGGTATAGAATTTTCATATGAAGTAAGTAAAAGACTTTGTAAAGATAAGGGTCTTCGTTTACCTTCATATAAAAATGAAAAGTAAAGACAGACTTTAATCGTTTTAAAGGTACAGATTATGGCAAGAGTTACCGTTGAAGATGCTGTAAAGAAAGTTGGTAATCGTTTTGATTTAATTCTTCTTGCAGCCCGCCGTGCACGTCAGATTGCTTCAGGAAGCAATCCACTTGTAGAGGAAGATAAGGATAAGCCAACCGTAATTGCTCTTCGTGAGATCGAAGAAGGCTTAATTACTAAAGAATTCTTAGACAAGCAGGATAGAAAAGACCACCTACGTGATTCTTCTGTTCACCCTGCTGATAACGAATTTGCTCCTATTGATGGCGTAGAGATGTTTAGCTAATAGGAGCTCTCTATGGGGGAAGATAAGTGCTTTATTCCTAAATGTGAAGGTACGACTCCATTAGACCAAGCTTTATCTTCTCCTAACTTTCCTTACTATGAGCATCTAAGAGCACAGCTCTGCTCATACCTCCCACAGAACCTCATAGATCAGATTGACCGATGTTTCTTCGTGGCTGATTTTGCCCATAAGGATCAGAAACGAGCATCAGGTGAGCCTTATATCATCCATCCTATCGCTGTAGCGACAGTTATTGCCCAGCTGCACCTTGACGCAGAATCCATTGAGGCAGCCCTTCTGCATGACGTGGTTGAAGATACCATGGTTACAGAGCAGATGATTGAGGATGAATTCGGCGCAAATGTCAGAGCTTTGGTACAGGGTGTAACCAAACTGGATAAACTTCGCTTCCAGGATTACAAAGAAGCTCAGATGGAAAACTTTAGAAAAATGATTCTGGCCATGACCAAGGATATCAGAGTTATTCTTCTAAAGCTTGCAGACAGAACCCACAATATGAGAACTTTAGGTGCGCTAAGACCAGACAAGCGCATCAGAATTGCAAAGGAAACACTGGATGTCTTTGTTCCTATTGCAAACAGACTGGGTATTTCCGAGATCCGCCAGGAACTCGAAGAGCTCTGCATGGCATCTATCTACCCTACCAGATACAGAGTATTAAAGGCTGCTGTTACCAGAGCAAGAAATAACCGTAAAGAGGTTGTTTCCAGCATGCTTACTGCCATCAGAAACCGCCTTAACGAGTCAAACATCGAGGCAAGAGTTCTGGGCAGAGAAAAGAGACTGTACTCCATCTACCGCAAAATGGTTCAGAAAGAACTGCAGTTCAGCGAGATTATGGATGTATACGGCTTTAGAATCATTCTGAAGGATGTTGATACCTGTTATCGTGTTTTAGGACAGATGCATAATCTGTTTAAACCACGTCCTAACGGCTTTAAGGATTATATTGCCATTCCTAAGCTCAACGGCTACCAGTCTCTGCACACATCCCTTATCGGCCCTCACGGTGTACCTATTGAGGTTCAGATCCGTACCGAATTTATGGATCAGATGGCTGCAAGAGGTGTTGCCGCACACTGGGCATACAAGGAGAGCGGTTCAAAGGCTGTATCCACAGCATCTCAGAAGAATGCTCAGGACTGGATTAAGAATCTGATTGATCTGCAGCAGAGTGCAGGTTCATCTCTGGAATTTGTGGAAGATGTTAAGACCGATTTATTCCCGGATTCAATCTTCGTATTTACTCCAGACGGTACTATCTACAACCTGCCTAAGGGCGCTACCCCTGTAGATTTTGCCTACGCTCTTCACACCGATATCGGTCATCACTGTATCGGCGCAAGAGTAAATCACCACGTATTCCCTTTATCAAGAAGTCTGCAGTCAGGACAGTCAGTTGAGATTATCACCTCATCTCAGGCCTGCCCTAACGCTATCTGGTTATCAACAGTTGTAACCTCAAGAGCACGTTCATCAATCAGACAGTACCTAAAGGGCCTGCGTTCTCAGGAATGTCAGCTCATCGGTCGCCGTCTGCTGCAGAATGCCTTAAGACCAACCAGAATCGAGTCTCTGTCAGAGGAACAGATCAAGAGTATTGTCGAGAACTTCAACGAGCCTAATATCGAAACTCTGTTTACCGATATTGCCATGGGTAATATTCTTACCGTTGCTGTGGTTAAGTTCCTTGATCCTGATTCACACAAGCACCACGAGCTTCCAGTCAAGGGTACAGGCGGTATGCCGTTTACCTATGCTCAGTGCTGTATGCCTATTCCTGGCGACAAGATTATTGCTCATATCGCACAGGGAAGAGGTATTGTTATCCACAATATCAACTGTAAGAATTTAAGAGAGAATGAAAGAGGTCCGGGCAAGTCACTGAATGTAAGCTGGAATCTTCCTGTTACCGCCAATATGGACTTTAAGACCAGTCTCCTCATTGAGCTTGCGAACAGACAGGGTATCCTCTCTGAGATTTCCAACGCCATTGATATTGCCGGCTCAAGAATCGAGAGTATCAACTCCGATCTCAAGGATGAGAAGACCTTCCTGATAAACCTTATTATTACTGTTAGAGACAGACTCCACCTGGCAGCAGTACTTAGAAGAGTAAAAGCTGTACCAAATGTGATCACTATCTATCGCAGACGATAGAATCATTTGATATCACTTGGAATTTCGCTATAGTTTATTAATAAGCAGGAAATTAATTAGCGAAATCCGAGTCCCACAATGAAAAGAATCAAAGACGCCTTCATCAATACAGAAACTCTGAAAAAAGACAGAGAAATGCTGGAAAAGTTTTATCTGTCCAATGTCGAAAATCTATCCTTTACCAATCCTGAAGGTTACGATGTAACTGCATCAAGACTGATTGTAGATGATCCAGTTGAAAGTCTTGTGATTATTCCTGGACGAGGCGAAATCGCACACAAGTTCTGTGAACTTTTCTATTCATTATCAAAGCTTAAGGTTTCTGCAGTAGTTATCTTTGCAAGAGGACAGGGAAGCTCCACACGTGTTCTACCTGACCGTCAGAAGTACCATGTCGAGCATTTTGAGGATTATGCCAAGGACGTAACCTTTGTCCTCGATAAACTGAATATCAGAGACTATAATCTTCTGGCCTTCTCCTTAGGCGGTCTGATTGCGCTGGATATTCTTAAGAATCAGGAAAACAAGCCAAAGAGAGTATCTCTGATTGCTCCATACCTCTGGCCTTATTTCAACCTTAAAAAGCCAAATCTGTATTTATTTATCTCTCTGATGGATGCTTTTCCATTTACCAGAACCATGTACACACCTCATGGCTCTGAGTACAAGAAGCTTGAATTCGAAGGCAATCATCATTCACATGATCCAGAGAGATTCAACTACTACCACGACTATTTTGAGAAGCATCCTGTTTATACCATCGGCGGTCCAACCTTCCACTTCGTAAAGGAAGCCATGAAGAAACAGCTGGAGCTTTTCAAGGGCAAGTTTGAATTTAATGTTCCTGTTTTCTGTCAGAGTGCGGGTGATGACAAGGTTGTTTCAACAAAGGAAGCTCAGAGATTCTTTGAGAAACATGCAAATGATCCTGTCCCACCTAAATTTGAAGTAATTGAGAATGCTTATCACGATATTATTAACGAAAGTGACGAATTTAGGATAAAATCTCTAACCAAAGCATTAGATTTTTTATTCAAAAATTAGGAACTATTAAATGTCAGAAAATGCAGAGAATCCTGCAATCAATGACGAGAATAAAATTCCCGTTAATATCATTACAGGTTTTTTAGGAAGTGGTAAGACAACCTTATTAAATCACTGGGTAAATTCAGAAGACTTTAAGGACACTCTGGTTCTGATTAATGAATTCGGAGATGTCGGTCTTGATCATGAACTTGTAGAATCTGTTGATTCTTCAGTTGTTCTTCTGCAGTCAGGCTGTATCTGCTGCTCTCTTCAGGGCGCTCTGGTTGACTCTCTTGCAACCAACTTCATCAAGGCACAGCGTGGTGAAATCCCTAAGTTCAAGCGTGTAATCATTGAGACTACCGGTCTTGCTGATCCATCAGGCGTTATCGGTACTCTAAACGGCGATGATTTCCTTTTAGATCACTACTATCATGACGGTACCGTTACTGTTTTAGACGGCATGTTTGTACGTGACCAGCTAAAGAAGCAGTATGAGGCTGTAAAGCAGATTGCTCTTGCAGATATTGTTATCGTAAGTAAGACTGATCTGATTGAATCAGATGAGCTGGATGCCATCTACGAGATTACCGCAAAGATTAATCCTGCTGCCAAGGTATTCCCTGCTGTTAAGGGTAATATCTCACCTAAGATCCTGTTTGATATCGGACCTTACAAGAATGCAGATCAGGCCTTTGATAAAAAGGTTACCTCATGGCTTAACTTCAAGTCACCAAACCTTGCTTCATCAATCAGACCTGCTACCGTTAATTCAACCATCGGTGTGTCAAAGCCTAAGATTATCGCCCATTCAGATATTGATTCATTCTGCATGGAGTTTGATAAACCAATCGAGGCTCTGGCTCTGCTTTCAGGTATCAGCACTGTACAGGAACAGTACGGAGACTCAATCCTGAGAATCAAGGGCATCATTGATCTTAAGGATCAGGAAAAGCCTATTGTTATCCATGGTGTTCAGGGCAATCTGTACCCTCTATCTGAGCTTCACAGCTGGCCTAACGGACAGAGACACTCTCAGCTTGTATTTATCTGCAGAGCAAGTGTTATGGAGCAGATTCAGCATATGTTTAAGCAGATTATGGAGAATCCTGATTCTGCAGCAATTTCATACTATCAGCAGATGATTGATGGTATCGAAAGAGCAGATGACTATTAATCTGTAAATCAACTGCTAATCTTTATAGGCCTGATTTTTTCAGGCCTTTTCAATTAATTACCAACTCTTCGACCTACTCTGCAACCTAATCGTCCTTAACAACCTATACTTTAATGTACACGTACTTTTCTTTTGTTGATTCTCTGAGTTAACCATAGGACTGTTTTATGAAGTTTAAATTATCTCATTTGGGTATTCTTGCCCTTCTGCTTGCAGGTTCTCCACTAACAGTAAATGCCGATGAGCAGAAAGGACTGGATGTTTTTTACTATTCACTATCTGATCAGTACATTGCTTCATTTAAAAAGGATATTGATGCATTAGCAAAGAAAATGAACATCACTTTAGAATCCTTTGATGCCAACAATGATGCTGGTACCCAGGAACTTCAGATTGCAAATACCATCTCAGACAATAAAGCCAAGATTGTTAATATAGTTAGTCCGGAATTAACAGAAACCATTATTGAAAACTGCAAAAAGAATAACCAGAGAGTTATTTTCTTTAATCGTCAGCCTGATATTAAGATGCTGGATGAGTATTCAAAAGCCTGGTATGTTGAAGGAGATTCCATGCTGGCAGGTCAGCTGCAGGCAGAGATGATTATCAGCTATATAAAGAAGAATCCTCAGATAGACAGAAATAAGGATGGCAGAATCTCAGCTATTATCCTTAACGGTCCGCAGGATCATCAGGCAACCTATCTTCGTACCTCTTCACTTACTGTAAATCTGTTCTCTGAGTACAACAACATTGATATAACCAAACTAACCGGTGACTTTGACAGCCTAAAGGCCAGAGGAGAGCTGGAGAACTACGTACTCAACAATGGTATAGATAAGGTTGAACTTATTATCAGTAACAATGATGCCATGGCATTAGGTGCAATCTCTGTACTTAACAATGAAGGCTTCAATGAGGGTAATAAGAAAAAGAAGTATATTCCTGTATTCGGAATCGACGGTGTTGAACCTGCCATACAGGCAATTAAAGAGGGTAAGCTTGAAGGAACTCTCGTAAATGATACCAAAGAGCAGGCCAGAGCTATTCTTGAGCTTGCTACAGCTGAAGAGAAGGATAACGTTAAATTAGGAAAGAAGCTTAATCTTAAGGTATGGGAAAACGGAACGGTTTACATTCCATATACAAAGGTTATTCAGAAATAGTTAAATCCAAAAAAGAACCTCCCAGCGGAGGTTCCTTTTTTGAAGAGTAATTAAAAATTACTGCTTCTGGATCTTGGTGGTGTCGCCAGTTACAACAACTTCAACACGACGATCAGCTGCTAAGCAGTCGATCAGAGCCTTACGACCCTGTACTGAGTTGCACTTGTCACCAGTTACAGGATTTGCCTTACCACGGCCCTGTGAAGCCTTTAGGTTGGTAACGCCGTTGTTCTGTAACTCAGCTGCAACTGCGTCAGCACGCTTCTGAGATAGCTTGTTGTTGTAAGCGTCTGAACCGATACGGTCGGTGTAACCGTAAACTTCGAACTCGGTGTTCTGTAGGTTGTTTGAAGAATTTACAACCTCAGCAACAGCCTGCTTGCCTTCTGCTGATAGGTTTGAACCATCGAATGGGAATAGGATACCAGCGTCTAGGGTGTGGTTCTCAGTTACACGAACGGTCTTCTGAGCTGGAGCAGCTACAGGAGCAGGAGCAGGCTGCTTAGCACCGAAGGTGTACTGAACGCCAACGTATAGCATACCGTTGTCGATACGGGTGCCATCACGCTTCATGTTCTTGTAGAAGTAATCGTAACCTGCACGAACTGCTAGGTTCTCGTTTAATGCATACTGACCGCCGATACCAGCAACTGCACCATACTTGTGGTGAGTCTCACCGAATGCTGATGCCCAGGTAACAGTAGGACCAACCTTGAAGAAAATATCTGAACCGTTGTTATCTAATGCATATGCGAATCTGCCATAAGCCTCAGCGATGTTGCTGTGTAGGCTTGATCTGCCTTCGCCTTCACCGATGTGCTGCTTTGCAGTGTAATCGTAGCCAGCACCTAAACCGAACCAGTTGGTGAAGTTATATTCGCCGTTTAGCTTTAAGCCGTAGCCTTCCTGCTCGAAAGGAATGTCCTGGTGGTGATCCCAACCGTAAACATAACCTGCAGCTGCACCAGCACTCCAGGTATCGCTAACAGCAGCGTTAGCAGCAAAAGAAGCGGTTGCACAAGCAACTGCTAAAGCTAATAACTTAGTCTTCATAATATATTTCCTTTTTTTAAAAGTAATTCTTTGGGAGGTAATTTGACATACTAAACTTAGAAGAACGTTAGATGACATACCTCACAATTAATTCGGAAAAATTTTAACACTTTTAATAATTAATTGAAGACAATAATGTTATTTTTTTTCAGAAACAGACAGATGATTAATATTAGTATGTGAAAAATTAAGAAGTTAGGTAAAAAACGTGATTATTGAGAGGGGGTGCTCTAAAAATGTGATGTGCGAAAAATAAAAAACTCAGCCGAAGCTGAGTTTTTAAAATAAACTTTTGCAAAAGTCCATCAGAAACAAGATTATTTAATCTTGCCTTCCTTGTATAAAACATGCTGACGAACAACTGGATCATACTTCATCATTTCCATCTTACCTGGGGTGGTACGACGGTTCTTGTCAGTAGTATAAAAGTGACCAGTACCTGCAGTTGAATTTAAACGGATCTTCTCACGACCGCCTTTCTTAGCCATTTTTGACTCCTTTAAACTCTAACGCCGTTTGCACGCATATCAGCAAGAACAGAATCGATACCGCACTTGTCAATAATACGCATAGCCTTAGTGGTGACACGCAGTCTTACGAAGCGGCCTTCACTCTCAACCCAGAAACGGTGATACTTTAAGTTAGGTAGAAAACGACGCTTAGCCGCATTCTTTGCGTGGGAACGGTGGTTACCCACTGCTGGGCGCTTGCCCGTAACTTGGCAAACTCTGGACATGTTAGTTCACACTCCAAAAAATAAAAAAATCAATCAAACAATCAGCTAAAAAGCTGAATTAGATTAATAGGTCAAAACAAAAGTTCACGTATTCTAACACAAAAGAAGACTATATCTCAAAAATATTTTAATTTTTAAGACAACTTTAATTCTGAATACGCACTTTAATCGAGGAGATTAATCCTCTAAGGTTTCGTGGTAATTGCGTATTATATAACATTAATACGATTCAGATCAATCTTGAAAATTAATAGCAATAATATTCAATTAATCTGTTTTATAATCTGTAAGTTAGTAGAAAAATTAATATATAAGGAGATGCTTAAAATGGGAACTCAGTTAAAAGATCGTAAGATTATTTTAGGTGTTACCGGTGGAATCGCAGCATATAAAGCATGTATCCTTTGTCGTCTTCTGGTAAAAAGCGGCGCTCAGGTATTCGTTGTGATGACACCAGCAGCAGCCAAGCTTGTAGGTAAGGAAACCTTTGAGGCTCTGTCAGGACATCCTGTATCAATTGAGATCTTTGATAGAACACAGGATATCTCTCACATTGCTCTTGCCACCAATGCAGATATGGTGATTATCGCTCCTGCCACTGCAAATACCATTGCCAAGATTGCAGCAGGTATGGCTGATAACATGCTTACAGCAGTTACTCTTGCAGCAACCTGTACAGTAGCAGTAGCTCCTGCAATGAACACCAATATGTACAACAATCCTGCAACTCAGGAAAATCTTCAGACATTATTACGCCGCGGCATCTATGTTATTGCTCCTGCAGAGGGTGATCTTGCATGCGGAACCAGCGGTACCGGCAGAATGAAGGAGCCAGAGGAACTGTTTGAGGATATCTGCGCAATTCTATCTCAGAGACTTGAGAATAAGACTGTTCAGGGACAGATTGAAAACCATCAGGGCAGACTGCCATCTCCAGTAAAGCCTTTAGAGCTTACTCAGACAAGACTGCTGCCAAAGGCATCAGGTGCAGGCTTCAAGGTTGTTATTACAGCTGGCCCTACCGTTGAGGATCTTGATCCTGTACGTTTCATTTCAAACAATTCATCAGGAAAGATGGGTTATTCTCTGGCTCAGGCAGCAGCTGCTCTTGGCGCCGACGTAACCCTGATTTCAGGTCCGGTTAATCTTGAGGCTCCTAAGGGAGTACGCAAGATTGATGTTAAGAGTGCAGTACAGATGTTAAGTGCTGTTGAGGATTACGTAAAATCAGCAGACATCTTCATCGGCTGTGCCGCTGTAGCAGATTTCAGAGCGGAGACTATCTCACCAGTTAAGATCAAGAAATCTGATGATGCTGATACTCTGACATTAAAGCTGGTTAAGAATCCGGATATTGTAGCCACTGTAGGCAAGCTTGAATCCAACAGACCATTTACTGTAGGATTTGCAGCTGAAACCAATAATCTTCATGATTTTGCCCGTGCAAAACTTGAAAAGAAGCATCTTGATCTGATTGTTCTCAATGATGTTTCAAACAAGACGATTGGTTTTAACAGTGATGAGAATGAGGTTACTGTATTTGATAAGGACGGACAGATTGCCCACTTTGAGAAACAGCCTAAACCTGTTATCGCTCAGTATCTGATGGAATTAATCTTTACATCATCTAAAAAGAAAAATAGTTAATGCTGAATATAAAAGTTAAAGTTCTGGATAAAAGGTTAGGAAAGGATTTCCCTCTTCCAGGTTATGAGACTCCAATGTCTGCGGGCATGGATTTAAGAGCAATGGAAGAGGAGGACTTCATCCTCAATCCAGGTGAGGTAAGAATGGTAAAGACAGGTATTGCCATGCATATTGCTGACAAGAATGTTACCGCTCTTATCGTTCCTCGTTCAGGTCTTGGATACAAGCATGGAATCGTGCTGTCAAATCTTACCGGTGTGATTGATGCCGACTATCAGGGACCGCTGATGATGCCTCTCTGGAATCATTCAGATAAGCCTTTCAGAATCTGTGTAGGCGACAGAGTTGCACAGATGCTGTTTGTACCTGTTTTACACGCCAACTTTGAGGTTACAGACGAATTTGATGAGACTTCAGAGCGTGGTGAGGACGGATTCGGTTCAACAGGAAAGAAATAGCCTATAACCTTATATACAGAGACGAAAAAGCCTGAAAGTTGTAAAAAACTCTCAGGCTTTTCTATATATAGTTAAAGGAACTGTTATCTGTTCTCCAGATATTCCTTCATTCTCTTAATTTCAACAGCGCTCTGAGATGGAGCTACGCCGCCGATAATATCTCTTTTAGCCAGAATGTTCTCAAGCTGCAGACATGGATATACATCATCAGAGATTACATCTGAGTATTCCTTGAACTCTGCTACGCTTAAATCCTCTAATGCCTTTTCCTTTGAGATAGCATACAGAACGATTCTGCCTACGATTGAATGAGCCTCACGGAAAGGAACATTCTTTGATACAAGATAATCAGCAAGCTCGGTTGCGTTTGAATAGCCGCCCTTAGCTGCATCAATGGCATTCTGCTTGTTAAGCTTGATACCTTCAAATACCAGTGCAGCCATATCAAGGCTGTCAATCCAGGTATCAATAGCATCGAACAGACGCTCCTTATCCTCCTGAAGATCCTTGTCATAGGCTAAAGGAAGAGCCTTGGTGGTAACCAGCATACCGGTCAGTGCACCTACTACTCTGCCGCACTTGCCGCGGATAAGCTCAAGAGCATCAGGATTCTTCTTCTGAGGCATTAGAGATGAGCCTGAGGTTACCTTGTCAGATAACTCAACAAACTTTGCCTCACCTGAATTGTAGATAATCAGATCTTCAGCAAGTCTTGATAGATGAACCATGGAAATGCTTGCGCATGATAGAAGCTCCATTACATGGTCTCTGTCTGAAACACCGTCAAGACTGTTTCTGGTAGCACACTTGAAGCCTAAAGACTGAGCTAATGCATCTCTGTCAATGTTATAGGCAGTACCGGCTAAGGCTGCTGAACCTAATGGACAGGTTGATAAAAGCTCCTTGGCATTAAGTAATCTTAGATAATCTCTTTCAAACATCTGGATATAGGCTAGAATCCAGTGAGTGAAAGTTACAGGCTGAGCACGCTGCAGATGAGTGTAGCCAGGGAAGATACTGCCCTGATTCTCGTCAGCAACCTTTAATAGCTGTTTCTGTAGCTTATCAATAGATGAAAGCACATGATCGCAAGCCTTCATGCACCATAGCTTTAAATCTACGGCAACCTGATCGTTACGGCTTCTGCCGGTGTGCAGTTTCTTGCCAAGATTACCAACCTTCTCGATCAGACGACGCTCAACGTATGGATGGATATCCTCATCATCACACTTGGCAATCTCATCAAGATTCTCGCTAACTTCTGCATAAAGCTCTTCAAGAGCCTTCTTCAGATCCTTGTTTTCCTGCTCTGTCAGAACACCTGCGCTGTAAATTGCATCAGCCCATGCAATTGAGCCTTCGATATCCTCTAGAGCCAGTCTGTAGTCAAATTTCAGAGAATCGTTGTAATCCTTGAATCTCTGATCAGGACCCTGGGTAAATCTTCCGCCCCATAAAGCCATAAATACCTCGACCTTATTGTTGAATACTTTAAAACTATACAAAATACGGCTCAGAGATCGCTCCCTGAACCGCATTCTATTTAATCAGATAAATTATTTCTTCTTAGCAGCTGCGTTGATAGCGCGGATTCTGCTTGGTAAGGTATATAGACGGATGAAGCCGTCACCGTCAGCCTGGCTGTAAACCTGATCTGCACCGAAGGTTACGAAGTCAAAGTTGAACAGGCTGTTTGGAGAATCCTTCTGGATAATATCAATGTTACCCTTGTAAAGCTTCAGAACAACCTTACCGTTAACCTCGTTAGCACACTCATCAGCAGCAGCCTGAAGAATGTCTCTTAGACGGGTGAACCATCTGCCATCGTATACAAGCTGAGCAAACTCAACAGCTAAGTGCTCACGGAATACTCTGGTTGACTTGTCTAATACAAGCTGCTCGATAGCTCTTAAAGCCTTGTAGATAATGGTTCCGCCTGGGGTTTCATAGCAGCCGCGAGACTTCATACCAACAAGTCTGTTCTCGGTTAAATCGATACGACCAACACCGTTTCTTGCACCTCTTTCATTTAACTCAGAGATAACCTCAAATGGAGTCATGGTCTTGCCGTTGATCTGAGTAACAATACCCTTCTCAATGGTCAGCTCGAAGGTTTCTGGAGTATCTGGAGCCTTCTCTGGAGAGGTTGTCCATACCCATACGTTCTCGGTTGGAGCATTCCAGGTGTTCTCAAGCTCACCGCCCTCAGTTGAGATGTGCAGGCAGTTAGCATCACGGCTGTAAATCTTCTTTAGAGTGGTCTTGCAAGGAATGTTACGCTCATTCAGGTAAGCAAGCAGCTCTTCACGTGACTGAAGATCCCAGATTCTCCATGGAGCGATAACATCAAGCTGAGGAGCTAAAGCAGCAACTGCAGCCTCGAAACGAACCTGATCGTTACCCTTACCGGTAGCACCGTGAGCAACAGCATCAGCACCTTCCTCTAAAGCACACTCAACCATTGCCTTAGCAATGATAGGACGTGCAATAGCGGTACCTAAAAGATACTCACCCTCGTATAAAGCACCAGTCTTCATCATCTCAAAGACATAGTCCTTTACGAACTCTTCTCTTAAATCCTTAATAATGCACTTGGTAGCACCTGACTGCTTAGCCTTCTGCTCGATGCCTTCAAGATCTTCACGCTCCTGGCCGATATCAGCTACGAAACATACAACCTCACAGCCGTAGTTCTCTTTCAGCCATGGTACGATGGTTGAAGTATCCAGACCGCCAGAGTAAGCAAGAATAACTTTTTTGTACTGTTTGTTTTCATGTTTTAACATTTTCAAATCCTCAATTTAAGCATTAACTAATTTAGAAAGTACAGACATATGAATGTGCAGACGGTTTTCAGCCTCATCGAATACTACTGATTTCTCTCCGTCCATAACTTCATCGGTAATCTCATAACCACGGTGAGCTGGCAGACAGTGCATTACAATCTGAGCACCAGACTGCTCAACTAAAGAAGAATTAACCTGATATGGCATATACTTCTTCTTTACAGTATCCAGTGGAGTGTTATCACCCATAGATACCCATGTATCTGTGTAGACAACGTCGAAGTTACGCAGCTTGCTGATATCATTCTCAACAGCAAGTTTGCATCCATTCTTAGCTGCAATTTCCTGAGCCTTTAGAAATACTGCTGCATCAGGGCTGCAGTTTTCAGGGCAGAAACAGGTAACGTTAGCCCCTAAAATTGAACCTGCAACCAACAGTGAATTGGTTACATTGTTACCATCACCCACATAAGCAACATTAACACCCTCTACCTTACCTAAATGCTCATAGATGGTCATATAGTCTGCCATAGCCTGAGCAGGATGATATAAATCAGAAAGAGCGTTGATTACCGGTACTGAACCGTACTTTGCAAGCTCTGTAAGGGTATTCTGTGAGAATACTCTGCCTACAAGACAGTCCACCCAGCGGCACAGATTACGTGAATAATCTGCAATGGTTTCTCTCTTTCCTAACTCGCCGTTCTGAAGGTCCAGATAGACACCGTGTCCACCAAGTCTGTAAAAAGCAAGCTCAAATGTTGTTCTTGTTCTTAGTGATGGCTTTTCGAACATTATTGCGCCGCTCCGACCTGCTAGTACCCGGTCGTATTTCTTTGGATCCTTTTTCATATCTATAGCGGTATTAATAATGTCCCAATAATCTTCTTGGCTAAATTCAAAGCCAGTTAAAAGATGACGCATCACCAAACTCCCAAAATGAAGCAGGGAACACCCCTGCATGGATAAAAAATACAATCACGAATTGATTGTCTAGGTACTAGAATAAGCAAAATTAGAAGGGAGATAAATGTATTATTAAATTTGCATCATATTTGTGCATAGCTTATTAGCCCAGGTTTTCTATGATGCAAAAGGAACTAGCAATGAAACGGCATAAAAATGGCATCCCGTTTCATTGTGAAAGGTTAAAGATAATTGAGCTTTCTCATGGCAAGAGTAAGACAGGCAATAGCTCTTGATTCAGTTAATGGAGAATCCACATCAAAAATAAGATCTTTTGCCTCTGAAGGAGATACCTTAACTATAGAAATAGGTTCAGGCTCATCACCATCAAGGACTCTTGGATAAAGATCAGTACAAAGATAGGTGAACATTTTAAGCTGAAGCATACCTGGTGCCACAGTCATTTCCCGTCGCAGAAGAGTAATGTTTCTGGCTCCAAAGCCTATTTCCTCTTCAAGTTCTCGGTTGCAGGCGGTTACCGCATCTTCACCGTCATCAATCTTTCCTTTTACAAAACCAAGCTCGTACCGTTCAAAACCGCAGGCATACTCCGAGGTAAGATAGAAATCCTTTCCGTCAAAAGGAACAGCCAGAACAGCACCGTTACCTCCGCTTAATCTTTCATAGGTTCTTCTGGTACTGTTTGAGAATTCCAGATCAAGCTCATCTACTGTAAAGAATCTTGAAACCTTGTTTCTGCGTCTATCTAGTATTTTTGGAACAGGTTTATCTAATGCAGAAAGATCCATAATTAACACCATTTTTCTTAAATCGTTGGTATACTTTAGCACTGAAAAAAGCTTTTTTCTTAATTTATACGCTTAAATTTGTCCTTTGCCTTAAGATTGGACAAAGACATATTGGCATTATTTATGGCACAGAATAACGAAGATACAGAAGTCAGACTGGATAAGTGGCTCTGGGCTGCAAGATTCTATAAAACGCGCTCACTTGCCAGAAGTATGATTGAAGGCGGCAAGGTTGACTACAACGGAGTTAAGGCCAAGCCTTCAAGAACCGTGGAAATCGGAGCTTTAGTCAAGGTACTTCAGGGAAATATCCGCAGGGAGGTTGAAATCGTAAAGATTTCAGATCAGAGAGGCCCTGCTGTGGTTGCTCAGACACTATATAAGGAAACAGAAAAAAGCATCGCAGAGAGAGAAAAGCAGATTGAACAGATTAAACTCAATTCACTGCTGGCCCCTCATCCGGATGAGAAGCCAAACAAGAAAGACAGAAGAGCTCTCATCAGTATGAAATATGGAAACTAAATACATGCAGACATTTAATCATAACAGTATTGAAAGATTTCTTTTTGATAATCATGGTGTTAGAGGTGAAATCACCCGTTTAAAGACTCCTTTTGAGGATCTTATCCATGATAACTATCCTGACTGTCTGAAAAAGGTAATGATGGAGCTTGCTGTTTCATCAGTTCTGGTAGCTTCAACTCTTAAAGACGGTTCTGAAATCATGGTGCAGATCAGAGGCGGCAAGGACGCTCCTCTAAAGTATGCACTTATCAATATAAGACAGGATTTAAGCTTCTACGGCTCATGTGCCCTAAAGGACAACACTGCAGTAGAAAACAATGCATCTATTCATGAGCTATGCGGTGCAGACGGTATTCTTGCTCTGTCCGTATTCCCTAAGAACGGTGTTAAGTGGCAGGGTATTGTTGCACTTAACAATGAATCAATCGGAGCAACCTTAGAGGACTACTTTAAGAACTCTCAGCAGCTTCCAACCAGATTCTTCATCAGCACTGATCTTAACGAGAAACAGTCTGGTGGTATCATGCTGCAGATTATTCCTGAAATTGAAGGTAATCTTGATTCTTTAGAGCACTTAAGTGTTCTTGCTGCAACCTTAAGCGCAAACGAGCTGTTCTCACTGCCTTTGGATGAATCATTAGGCAGACTGTTTGCCCACGAGGAAACAAAGGTATTCGGAGAGAAAGAGGTTCAGTTCAAGTGCATCTGCTCAAAGAGCCGCTGTGAGAATGCTCTGATGCAGCTTGATCCATCCGAGCTTAAGAATATGGCAGAGGATCCTAAGGGAACCTCAATGACCTGTCAGCACTGCGGAAAGACCTACAGCTTTACCCAGGAAGAGCTTACCTCAATGTACCGTAAGCTGTCTCAGTAGTTATAACCTGCTGATTTAAAACAAAAAGGGGGATCTTTAAGATCCCCAGAACATCATGCTACATAGCATAATAAACAACGAACAAAATCCTCAGATTCCATATCCTATAGTTGAATTTATGGCTTTATGCCATCCTTCCACCTTGGCATCTATTTCATTCTTGTCAGCCTTTGGAATATAGGAATTCTCAAATCTATCCTCACTTAGAATGTTTTCAGAGTAGATACCCTGAGCAATGGCCGCCATAAAGGCAGCTCCCATTCCAGAGAGTTCTGCAACAGCAGGAACCTTTAAAGGAAGTCTTAAAAGATCAGACTGAAACTGCATCAGATAACTGTTTGAGGTTGCACCGCCGTCAACACACAGCTGAGTTACCTCAACCGAAGATGACTTTCTTATCAGGGTAATAATGTCATTTACCTGATAGGCAATTGAATCAAGAGCAGCCCTTACAATCTCCTTTTTACCGGTAAGACGGCTGATTCCCAGAATAGAACCTCTTACATTACCGTTGAAATATGGAGCACCCAGACCAGACAGAGCCGGTACAAAATAGCATCTGTCATTTGGATTGGCTGATCTTGCAAGCTCCTCAGTCTCCTTAGGATCACTGATAAGCTGCATGTCATCTTTAAGGTAGCTTATGATACCTGCAGAGTAATTGATATTACCCTCAAGCACATAGGTTGTATTTCCGCGACGTCTCCAGCCTACTGAATTAACAATTCCTCTTTCACAGGATGAAACCTCAGTACCGCTGTTCATCATGATTGATGAGCCGGTACCATAGGTTGTCTTGACCTGACCTGCTCTGCTGCAGCCATGACCGAACAGAGCTCCCTGAGAGTCACCGATTGCAGCATGAATAGGAATCTGATGTTTTAAAAGACCGTTAAAGTCAGTTAAACCAAATTCAGAATCTGAATCCTTAATCTCAGGAAGAGCAGATAAAGGCACCTTGAACAGAGAGCACAGCTCCTCAGACCAGCAGATATTCTTAAGATCCATCAGCTGGGTTCTTGAGGCATTTGAAGGCTCTGTGGCAAAGCTTTTTCCATGAGTTAAGAAGGAAACCAGAAAAGCATCCATGTTGCCGATGCATAAATCATTCTTATCGGCACACTCCATAAGAGCAGGCACATTGTCTACAAGCCAGGTGATTTTTGCTGCAGAGAAATACTCTGACAACTCAAGACCGGTAATCTGACGGATTCTGTCAGCCTTAGACTTAACCTCAGGACGTGAGACAAACTCTGCACCGCGGGCACACTGCCAGACAATCGCGTTATATAGAGGATCTAAAGTGGATTTTCTCCAGGCACCGACAGTTTCACGCTGTACAGAAAGGCCTACAGTTACGATCTTTTCTGCACGGACAGGATCCCTGTCAATAAGAGCCTTTACTACGCCGATTACATTTTTTGAAATCTCATTAAGATCATGCTCAACATAGCCAAGCTCATTGATAATCTGTCTGTGAGGAAGAGTTGCCTTATCAACCAGTTTTCCCTGAGCATCAAAGAGCAGGGCCTTGGTACCCTGCGTACTCTGATCAATGCCCAGCACATAGACATCATTAGCCATTTAGCAGTTCCTCTGCCTTAGCTGCAATGCCTTCACCGGTAAGTTTGTAGTAGGCAAAGACTTCCTTTGAATTACCTGTAATAACAGGATCATCAGGTAATGACATGGTTACGCATTTCTTAGGACAGTTCTCAGAAACTGTCTGAGCAACCATTGAGCCTAAACCGCCAAAAGGAGAGTGCTCTTCAACAGAAATTACTGCTCTGGCATTCTTGGCAGCTTCAATTACAGCAGCCTTATCAAATGGTTTTACGCAGTACATATCTAGTACAGTTGCACTGATACCTTTCTTTTTCAGGATTTCTGCAGCCTGCTTTGCATAAAGAACCATCTCACCACAGGCAACAATAGCGACATCCTCACCCTTGCATACCCAGGTTGCCTTATCCATCTCAAAAGGAACATTATCCTCGCTGTAAACCGGATCAACTGCATTTCTTCCTACACGGATGTAGGCCGGCTCATTATCCTTTACCAGAACCTCCATCAGCTTTCTGGTCTGATTACAGTCTGATGGCAGATATACTCTCATGCCAGGAATTGATGACATACATGCAATATCCTGTGCTGAGTGATGAGACATACCTAAAGCACCATAGCTTACACCGCCTGAGATACCGACAAGCTTTACGTTGGTGTGAGAGTAGGCGACATCAACCTTGCACTGTTCGTAGGAACGGGCTGTAATAAAGCAGGCTGGTGACATAGGGAAGGTTCTTTTACCAACCTTGGCCATACCTGCAGCAATTCCCACAAGATCCTGCTCGGCAATACCTACTTCCACAAACTGCTCAGGAAAGGCATTGGCAAATGGAGTTGCTGAAGCACTTCCTCTTGAGTCTGAACACAGTACAACAATGTCCTTATCCTTCTGGGCAGCTTCCATTAAAACTTCGCAGATCATCTGCTTATTTGCAATATTAGCCATTGTTAGTCCTCCTGTGCTCTAGCTTTTAAATCACTCATGATCTGCTTGTATTCTTCTTCATTTGGAACATGGTGATGCCATGAAGCCTTGTTTTCCATTACAGGAGAACCTTTACCCTTGACTGTATTGGCAATAAGAACTGTTGGCTTACCCTTGACCATACGAGCTTCTTCAAAGGCAGCACAGAGCTTTTCAATATCATTGCCGTCTGAAACATCAATTACGTGCCAGCCAAAGCTTTCCCACTTGCGGTGAAGATCATCTAAAGCCATAACATCTTCAGTTGAACCTGAAATCTGCAGACGGTTTCTGTCAAGAACAGCGCACAGATTATCAAGTCTGTAGTTGGCACCTGCCATTGCGCCTTCCCATACAGAACCTTCGGCAAGCTCACCATCGCCCATAACCACATAAACACGGTTATCGCTCTTGTTCATTCTCTCTGCGATTGCCATGCCTACTGCTACAGGCAGACCATGACCTAAGGCACCTGAATTCATTTCAATACCAGGCAGCTTGTTGTTTGGATGACCGATAAACTTTGATCCGAACTGGCTGAATTCCTTTAATAAAGTCTCTCTTGAGAAGAATCCCTTCTCAGCGAGAACTGCATATAAAGACTCAACAGAATGACCTTTACTCATAATGAAATGGTCATGATTCTTTGTATTGAAGTTCTCTTTGGTAATGTTCATCTCTTTAAAGTAAAGAGTAACCAGAACATCCATGACAGACATATCGCCTCCGATATGTCCACCCTTACCGTTGACAATCATGTCAACGACATCCTGGCGAAGTCTGTATGCCAGTTTTTTTAATTCTTTCATCTAATTATTCTCCACGTAGGTATGCCTTAACCTGCTCTTCAATCGGATCGTAAAGATCAGCCTTGATACCGATGTACTTACATGCCTCATAGAGAATAGGAACAACATTCTTGTAGACACCTACACAGTGGTGGATATATGGACCGGTTACAACCTTTTCCTCAAGGCGTTTGATATTCTCAACCTCAACCCACATATAGGTTCCCAGAATCTTAGGACCTTCTACACTCTTGGCATTTCCAAGCAGCAGAGAATACTCTCCGTTGTCTCCGTCGAATCTTGTAAGTGTCAGATCTTTACCTGCTTTAGCCTCTGCAGATAGAGAACCTTCATCATCAAAAGCGATTGGACAGGTTAATTCAGGCTTTTCCTTGGCAATTGAAATAGGCCAAGGACCACAGTGCTGCAGCAGTTCACCGTTTGGATTATCAGGGTGACGTACTGTCCAGTCAGCAAAGAAGCTTCGAGACTCGTTCATAACGGCAGCCTCTGCCATCAGGGCAGTGATTGCACCGTGAATATCAGTCTCGCAGACAACTGGAATGCCTAAATCGTTAAGGATTGAGTTTGCGGCACAAGGCATGATGCCCAGCTCGCCCTGAAGAGCGGTCCAGCACTGGATAGCACCAGCCTGGCAGCCGTACTTCTCAATCAGGTTGCGCATTGCTCTTGCAAGAGCAGCCACAGTCTCAACCTTTGGTTCTGAAATCTTGATAATGGTCTTGTCATGAAGGATCTCAAGCTCTTCCTTGGCGCCGTTGCCATCACGAATTCTGCGTACTTCAGCTAAAAGCTCTGGTAGAGGTATAGGAGACAGCTGAATGTTGAACTTCTCTAATAACTCACCTTCATTGCACATGGTGGTCCAGAAATCGAAAGGACGAGGGCCCATCTGAAGAATGCGGATGTGTTTGAAGGTCTTTACAACATTACATACAGCCATAAAGTCACGCAGGCCGCGCTCAAAGACAGGATCAGACAGACGACAGTTGGTTAGATAGGTAAACTTCACCTGGAATCTGCGCAGTACCTTGCCGGTTGCAAAAAGACCGCACTGGGTATCACGCAGTCTGCGTCCGTCAGGTAGAGGACGCTCATCTAAAGGACCCCATAGCAGCACTGGAAGATTAAGCTCCTTTGCAAGTCTTGCACAGACGTATTCTGTACCGAAATTGCAGTGTGCCAGAATGATTCCGTCAACGCCTTCCTTTCTGAATTTGGCAGCAATCTTTGCTACATCTTCATCTGCAAACAGCAGACCTTCAGGATTGATATCCTTGATGTCTACAAAATCGATGCCAAGTTCCTTCATACGAGCTGCAGTCAGATCTCTGTATTTAAGAGCATC
Source organism: Succinivibrio sp. (assembly GCA_045634805.1). GTDB lineage: Bacteria > Pseudomonadota > Gammaproteobacteria > Enterobacterales > Succinivibrionaceae > Succinivibrio. The sequence continues at coordinate 22,213 of JAZRAY010000128.1, forward strand.
TGGAGCACTGAACACACTTCTTCTGGTTGGTACAAAACCAAGCTTAATCTTAGCTGTCATGATTGATCCTTTTGTTTGTCTCTAAATATTTATTTTTTTACAGGTACATATCGCATGCAGGCTGTTTTACCTGCCTGAGCAAGTCCCTGAAGTACAGTCAGTCTTTTTATCTTTTCCATTGAACCTGAGGTAATAACAACAGGTGAGGTGATATCAAGATTTCTCTCCTTTACAAGCTTCCAGTTCACATTACAGATTGGATCGCCTGCATTTACCCTGTCGCCCTTCTTAACATAAGGAGTAAAACCTTCACCCTTAAGCTCAACGGTACCGATGCCAAGGTGAATCAGAACCTCTGTTCCGTCAAAGCCGGTAATACCGTAGGTATGCTTCTGTTCTCCGACAAAAGATACGACTCCTGAAATTGGTGCTACAGCAAGTCCGTCATATGGGACAATCGCAACACCGTCTCCTACAACCTTTCCAGCGAAAATTGGGCTTTCAACATCTGAGATTGAAATTACGTTTCCGCTTAAGGCGGCGAGGATTTCCTCGCCTTTTTCATTAAAAAACATATCCTGCCACCTTATCTTTATTTGTTCTCGTTTCTAGCCTGAAGTGCCATGCGAGCCTGTAGTGAACGCTGGTACTGGTCAATAATAACTGCAAGAACAATTACAAGGCCCTTGATGATCATCTGCCAGAACTCAGAAACACCGCACATAACCATACCGTCTGAGATAACACCGATAATGAAGGCACCGATTACTGTACCTACGATGGTTCCAACACCACCCATCAGAGAAGTACCGCCTAAAACTGCTGCGGCGATGGCGTTCATTTCCCATGTGTTACCGGTCATTGGGTGAGATGCAACCAGCTGAGAGGTTGCGATGATACCTACAACTGCGGCACATGCACCTGAGAACATGTAAACCAGAATCTTGTCGTTATCTACGTGAACACCTGAAAGCTTAGCTGCGCGCTCGTTACCGCCGATTGCCAGAATGTGCCAGCCGAATGGAGTCTTACGAAGGATTACAGCTGCGATGATTGCGATTAGAGCAAGAATCATTACAGCAACAGGGAAACCGGCAATATCTCTACCGAAGATTTCAAAACCGGTATTGCCTAAAGCTTCCTTACCAACCAGGTTAGGGAAGGTAGCGCCGTTTGAAGTAAGGTTTGCAGCACCACGGGCAACATACATCATACCCAGAGTTGCAATGAATGGAGCTACTGCAAACTTGGTGATGATGATACCGTTGATAAGACCAACAATCACGCCGATGAAGATAGCAATCAGCACGATTACTGGAATTGAGAAGTAGAAGGTATAACCGAAGATGGTGAAACCGTGATTAATCAGAAGACCTGCAATCATACCGGATAAACCAACTACAGAACCTACTGAAAGGTCGATACCGCCTGTAACCAGCACATAGGTCATACCGATACCTAGAATACCGTACAGAGCAACGTGCTTTGCAATCAGAAGCAGTGACTGTGAAGTAAAGAATGATTCACTTGCACAGGAAAAGAATATGACTAACAGGGTCAGCACAATCAGTGTACGACCTTTAAGTATTGTCATAATTACATCATTTTTATTCATTTTTTTATTCTCCGAATACCTTTACTGAGCTTTGTGGCCCATATATGAAGCCTTTACAAGATTGTCCTGAGTAATATCGCTGCCTGTCAGTTCTGCTGTCTTGATACCGTTTGACAGAACAATAATGCGGTCTGCGATAGCGATGATTTCCTCAAGTTCTGAAGATACAACCAGAAGTGAAACGCCCTTCTTTGCGTACTGATAGATCAGGTTGAAGATTTCGGTCTTCGCACCGATATCAATACCACGGGAAGGCTCGTCTAAGAGCATGATCTTTGGTTTGGTCAGAGCACCCTTTGCGAATACCACCTTCTGCTGGTTACCGCCTGATAAGGAAAGAATTGGCAGTTCCTTGTCTGCAACCTTAATGTGAACATCCTTAATCATGTCCTCTGTTGCAGCACTTTCTCTCTTCTTATCAATCAGTCCAAAGGCATTTGTGTAGTCTTCGACATTTGACAGAGCAATGTTCTTATCAATGCTCATGGTCTGAACCAGTCCGTCACGCTGACGATCCTCAGGCAGCCAGGCAAATCCTTTCTTAATCTGCTCTGGAACTGATCCAATCTCGATCTTCTCGCCGTTCAGATAGACTTCACCGGTATGTGTTGGACGCATACCCATAATGCATTCAAAGATTTCAGTACGTCCGGCACCTAACAGTCCGTAGATACCTAACACCTCACCCTCATGCAGATCAAAGGAAACCTTGTTCAAAAGGTAACCGCCGCCGCTCTTTGGCAGGGTCAGATCCTTAACCTGTAAAACCTTGCTGGTCTTTGACCAGTCAACTTCAACATCACGCTTTGGATAGCTCTTGCCTTCACCGACCATCTGCTTAACAATCCAAGGCACATCAATGTCCTTTACAGCAGCGTCAGCAACCAGCTTGCCGTCACGGAAGATGGTTACATAGTCACCGATTCTCATCAGCTCTTCTAGGCGGTGGGAAATGTAAACAATGGAGATACCTGTTGCGGTAAGCTCTCTCATAATGTTGAACAGAACATCAACTTCCTGCTCTGATAGGGATGATGTAGGCTCATCCATAATCAGAATCTTAAGATTTGGAATCAGAAGGTTTCTTGCAATCTCAATCATCTGCTGCTGACCTACACGCAGATCACCAACCATGGTGTCCGGATCAATCGGGTAGTTCAGTCTTGCAAGAACCTGCTTTGCAAGCTTTCTGTGTTCAGCATCATCTAAAATTCCGTTCTTGGTACGCTCTGATGACATGAACAGATTCTGGAATACGGTCATGTTAGGGAACAGACATAATTCCTGGTGAATAATGGCAATACCGTGCTCGCGGGCATCAACAGTTGAATTGAACTCAACTTCCTTTCCCTGAAGGTACAGCTTACCTGCAGACTGCTTCTCAATACCTGCAATAATACGCATCAGAGTTGATTTACCGGCACCGTTCTCACCAATCAGAACGTTTACCTTTCCACGCTTGATATCGAAAGACACCTGATCCAGAGCTTTGGTACCTGGATAGATTTTGTCTATCTTCTCAGCGTGTAAATAGATCTCTTCGTTTTCGTTACTCATATCCTGCGCTCCTACTTCACTGTCAGTTCAACAGGAGTAATCTGAAGATCACCAGGTTTAACTGTAAAGCAACCTATAAAGTCAAAATTCTTGCCAGCAATCTCGTCCATGTTGATCTTTGACAGAACGTCTCTGGTAATAAGCTCATGGAATGCAACTGAAACCTGTGCCCATTCAATCTGATTTGTGTAATCGTCGTAGCTAATAAGGCTGATTGAATCTCTTACAGCTGAGCCCTTGAAAACAGGACCGATCTGAATTCTTGTCTTAACTTCTTCAGATGGATTGTTGTCTAAATCAAATTTGAAATAGCCGGAACGAAGCTTGTTCTTAACCTCGGTAACCTTGCCTGAACCTTTTACAATGAATGAAAGTTCACCCTTGTCACCCATTGAGTAATATCCGTACTTTGAGGCAACAGATGTGAAATCACCGTCAGCCTCCTTGATGAGAGTTGCTAAATCAACAGCATTCTTCTCAAAATAATCCTTTGATTTTTCGGCCCAGAAATTCTTTGCTACTGAAGTTGGATCGAATGCTACCTCACCGGTTAATGTTGCTTCCTGTCCCTCTTTCACAACAGTGGCAGAAAGGCCTGCATATGCTAGAAAAGCGACTGCCAGACCTGCAATTATGACGCGAGCTTTTGACATGATGTTCTCCTGTTTGAGGCAAAAAACCCCTATGGATGCAAAAAAGCATCCTGCTCTTAACTAGTTATTCTTATTTAAATGCGCCACAGAACTGTGGCGCAGTCTTTGAGGTTTACTTAGATAATGTGAAGTCGTTTAACTTCTTAGCATTGTCTTTGGTGATGATGATGCAGTCGATTAACTGCTTCTCTGGCTGACCGGTAGTACCAGTCTTTAAGTACTGGTCTGCCTGCTTAACAGCCATCTCAGAAATTAAAGCTGCAGGCTGCATTGCAGTTGCAGTCATGTTGCCAGCTAAAATCTCATCACGAGCGTCGTTAGAACCGTCAACACCGATGATCTTCAGGGTCTTGCCTGCAGCCTTGATAGCAGCAGCTGCACCAACAGCCATGTTGTCGTTGCCAGAAATAACACCCTTTAGATTTGGATATGACTGAAGAATGGTCTCCATCTTTGAATATGCCAGGTTCTGATCCCAGTTTGCAGTCTGAACAGCAACCATCTTCATGTCTGGGTACTGGTCAATAACCTCGTGGAATGCAGTTGAACGGGTCTTAGCATTGGTATCTGAGTCAATACCGAATAACTCAGCATACTCGCCTTCTTCTTCCATTGCCTCTACGAATACTTCAGCAGCGCCCTTAGCACCCTGGTAGTTGTTAGCAACGATCTGGGTGATAGCAATGCCCTGCTCGTTGATTTCACGGTCAATCAGGAAGGTTGGAATATTGTTGTCATAAGCACGCTTTACAGCTGCTACAGTAGCATCAGCACCAGCGTTGTCACAAACGATAGCTGCAGCCTTGTCTGAAATTGCAGTCTCAAATAGCTCTGACTGTTTTACAGGGCTGTCATCGTGTGAAACCATCTTTACGGTGTAACCTAATTCTTTTGCAGTCTTAGCAGCAACTTCTGCCTCAGTCTTGAAGAATGGGTTTGAGTGAGATGGGGTGATGATATACATGATATTTGATCCGCCACCAGTTAAGCGCTTAGCTTCTGCAGCCTGAACTGATGCTGCCATTGATGATGCAGCTAACACCATTGCAACTGATGCACAGAATTTTGTTATTTTCATTTAATGACTCCTACTATGTATGTTCTTTGATTAGCTGTTGCATTTGTTAGGTATAGCAACAGAAGTTTCTTATTACCCCTAAATTATATGTAAAGGGCTTGACAAGTCTTATCACGAAAATATCTTTTTTGTCATAATTCTATTTTGTTTCGATCCAAAATTGAGCATAAGATCAAAAAATGCACGATTTCAATCTAAAAATGTGACAAAAATGACAATTTATGAATAGAGTGATTATATTCAATCACTTTTTTATAAAGAAATCTCCGCAATCACCGTTTTTCTGGCATCACACCAGCTGTGAAAGCAGACTTCAAGAGAGGTTACGGTCATTGCGCCAAATGAAACCGGCTCGGAGATTAAGGAAAGAAATT
>JAZRAY010000129.1:0-2895 GCA_045634805.1 Succinivibrio sp.
TTAATTGATTATCTTTGAGTGTGCTGTCGATTCTATGATGGAATAGACTTTCTTTTACAAATATACTTGAATCTGTATAGAAGTATATGAGAATAGGGGAGTTCCAGGCAGAAGCTCAAAACAAAGGCTTCACCTTTTAGGAGAAGCCTTGTGTAATACGGATAACTAATTAACTGTATTAGTTTCTCAGGATGCTCTGCTGTAGCTGAGATCCAGTCTTAATCATATCGGATGAGCCTGATACGTAGGCGTTGTACTGACCCATCTTATCCTGAAGCTTAACCATCTGAGTCTGATTATCTGAGTTGCAGTTCTCAGCCTTATGCTGAAGTGAGGTAATCAGGCTGTTAATGTTATTGGTATCCAGAGTCTTGCCTTTGCCCAGCATATCCTTTGGAATGGTACCATTCTCGACGGACTTGATCATTGAAGTCAGGAACTCCTTGTACTGCTTGATTTCCTTAAGACCATCATCAAGCTCATACTTGAAGTGCAGATTGTCAAAGCTGCCGTCTGCAGTTCTTACGATGTTAGGGAAGTTAGAATGACCAGCCTTGTTAACAAAATCATGAAGCTTGTCATCAGTGGTCTTGTCCATTGTGTATAGACCGTTCTTATCTGGTTTTAATGAACCGTCAGCAATCTGAGATTCCATCTTTTCGTAGGTTTTCTCAACGTACTCAACGTCTGCTAAGGTCTTCTTCATAGCCTCAAGATCTTCAGGAAGATTGTATTTTGCATATGCTGGATTGCTGTTGATAGCCTTTAGCGCATCAGCCTGCTCCATGAATTTTCTAGCCTGATCGTTCTGAGACTTCATTTCATTGATGTATCTTGTAGCAGAATCCTTATTGGTTTTTGCGATCTCAAGCTGAACTAAAGCTGCAGCAGTGAAAGGGCTCATGCTCTTTAGATCGATACCATCAAGGTTAATTGAGTTTGCGCCGTATACATTGTTAATCTGTGTCATAATCAGTACCTTCTAAATATTCGATTTGGTATAAAACCAGAAAAACTTTAACCTTTTAACCGAAGTATAGAACCATAAAATTTTTTGTAAAGTATAAAATTTGCTCTACATTATATAAATGTTTGAGAATTTGATATTGGTCAAATAAATTATACAATTATGTTTTTTTAAGCGGAGCTCTCTCCTTATATATATAGTCCTGTATTTTTCTTGGAAAATCCCTGCTGAGCCTTGTCAGAACTCGTTTTTCTTGGTGTGGAAGTCCTCAAGCTCGCTCTCTTCCTTTCTTTCGATTTCAATTCTCTGCATTTCAAGCCAGATTTTCTTGTGTTCTTCAAGTTTATTAAGATCGGCTGTAGCTTTTTTAACAACAAGCTTGGCTTCATCACATTCTTTTTTCAGAGTAACCTCATTGTTCTTAAGTTCTCTAAGTTCATCCTGAAGCTTAAGTTCTCCAATGTTAAGATTGGCAAGATCCTGTTTGAATTTTTCAAAGGCCTCGTTGCTTAATTCCTTGAACATCACGCTGTCGTAGCGTCTTACGGTTTCCTCTTCCTTCCAGACCTTGTAATCCTCTATTTCCTGGATTTTCTTTTTGATTGCATTCTGTGCCTGTTCGACCTTCTTTTTTGCAAGCAAAAGATCTCTTTGCGCCTCATCTACACGATGAGAGCGGAGTCCGATAAGTTTTGCCAGCGGATAGGTTGCCATCAGATCTTCTTTAATGCCTCAACGTAACGCAGTACCTTGGCTACCGGGATCAGCAGATCATCAGGGATCTGTTCACCTTCATTACCTTCTGCATACAGAGCTCTGGCTAGAGGAGGTTCTCTCATTACAGGAATATTCTCCTCCTCAGCAGCCTTAATCATACGTCTTGCAACATCATCCTTTCCTTTTGCAAGAATAACAGGAATAGGCTGTTTCTCTTTGTCATAATCCAATGCAACTGCATAGTGGGTAGGGTTGACCACAACCACTTTTGATTTTTTAGTCTGACCAAGTGTATTCTGATTGAGCAGCTCCTGATGCAGCTGTTTTCTCTTGGACTTGATCATAGGATCACCTTCAGACTCCTTGAATTCTCTTTTTACTTCATCAGGAGACATCATATGATCCTTGGTGAATTTGAATCTTGTGTACAGAAAGTCTGCAAGTGCAACCACGATAAATGAGCCGATTGCAAAAAATGCCAGCTGCTTAAGCATTACTCCCATCATGATCCAGACGTGCTGAACATCGAGATAGGGGAGCACAAAAAGCTGACGGAGATTATTTAAAAGCGCAATTTTTACGGCAAAGGACAGAACGATTACTTTTGCTACGTTTTTGGCAAAGTCAAACATATTCTTTTTAGAGAAAACCTTCTGAACCCATTTTTTAGGATTGAGGTTTTCAAGCTTTGGTGCTGCAGCCTTAGGCGCAAAGAGGAAACCTATCTGACCGAGGTTGGCAAGAAGAGCTGCTGACATTGCAATGATTACAACCGGAGCTGCAATCCTGAGCATGATTAAAAGTGTAAATGCACTTAAACGGGGCCATGCCTCTTCAAACGGCAGTTTTAAAGAGTCTTCGATTATTTTCGCAACCAGATCACTTAATAGGGTAAAAACATCCCCGGATGCAACCATAAAGAAGGATGCAACACATGTAACAATAAGTGCTGAAGGTAATTCCTGCGATTTAGGAACATCTCCCTTTTCTCTGGAATCCCTCAGTCGTTTGGGGGTCGGTTGTTCTGTTTTCTCGTCTGCCATATTTTTGTCCGGTTACTAGCTTATTTTAGATAGAAAAGCTGCTATTAAATAGAATGACAGTCAAAAGTAGTGAAATTACGCAGAAAAAAAGCATTTTTATAAGAAATTGTGTGATCGTAAGCTGGTTTTTATATATAGTGCAAAAAAAGTAAGAATTTTTTGTATTAT
>JAZRAY010000130.1:0-4953 GCA_045634805.1 Succinivibrio sp.
CAAACCGCATAAATAAACTTGCTAAGGACTCATCAGTATCCGGTTTCGTAATCACTCACGGTACTGATACCCTAGATGAGACAGCATATTTCTTAAATCTTGTATTAAAGACTGACAAGCCTGTAGTTGTTACCGGTTCTATGAGACCTTCAACTGCAATCTCTGCAGATGGTCCTTTAAATCTTCATCAGTCTGTAGCTCTGGCATCAAATCCAAGTGCCAAGGGTAAGGGTGTAATGGCTGTTATTTCCGACAGAATCTACGGCGCACGTGACATCCGCAAGATTAACACCTTCAATGTAAATGCCTTCAATTCAGGTGACTACGGCTGCATGGGCTATGTAATTGATGATAATGTTCTGTTCTACAGCCAGCCAGTCAAGAAGCACACTGTAAACACCGAGTTTAATGTTTCAAATCTGAAGACTCTTCCAAAGGTTGCTGTTCTTTACTTTAACGTAGATACCGACGGTTCAATTATCGACTACTATGCACAGCAGGGCTATAAGGGCATTGTTATCGCTGGTGCCGGCAGCGGTGAGTACAGCGTAAGCTGGAAAGAGGCAATTGCAAGACATCCTGAGATGATTGTAGTTCGCAGTACCCGTGTAGGTTCTGGCTATGTATCAGCAAGCGATGACTACGATATTGCAAACGTACTACGCTGCGATGATCTTCAGCCTCAGAAGGCAGCAGTTCTTCTAAGACTTGCTCTGACCAAGACTTCAAAGAAGGCTGAAATCCAGAAGATTTTTGACAAGTACTAATATCCAATTCTTTCCGTAAATAAAATACAAGGTCGGTTATGTTTAATCGGCCTTTCTTTTTTATGCGATTTAACTCAACTCTTTGATATTTTTTCTTTTTGTATTTGTTTAAAAGTAAGTACGATTAAACTAGTAGTGTTATCTTTTCGTGAGTATGATTGGAAAGTTGGCATGCTAATTGATTAGATACTCGTAGCAATATGTGTCTGTCAGTTTTTTGACAGGAGGAATCTATGAGTTTAATGATCAATCCTTTAGTAGCTAACCCTACAATGTTAAATCAGCTTCAGAGAATGCAGCAGAATATGCGTTCTTTGCAGGTTGCATCAACTGGCATGAAAGATACATTGCAGCAGAAGATTGAAAATGCTCCGGTAATGGTGCCAGGTCAGTCTGAATCAGAGAAGAGTGATTCTGTTCAGACCAAGGATAACATTGGTGCCTTTGCCAATATGCTTCATGAAGCTTTTGAGAATGTTAATACCATTCAGAACGATGCCGCCAATAAACAGACACGTTTTGATCTGGGTGACAGAAAGGTAACACTGTCAGACGTAATGCTGGCAACACAGAAGGCCAGTCTATCTTTTGACGCTACCGTTCAGATCAGAAACAAGATGATTGAAGCTTATAGAACCATATCTCAGATGCAGATTTAAATGCATATTCGGATGATGAGGAACTAATATGTCAGAAAACGGATTCCCAGTTGCTCCAGGTAATCAGGAGGAAAGCAATCTGCCAGCTACAACAGATGGTGTCGATTCATCATCTACTGATATTGCTGTAACAGATTCCGCTCCAGCTCCTAGTACCAGTATTCCTGAGAAGCACTCGGCAATAAAGAGTTTCTTTAAGGATGGCGAAATGGTTCGCCGTCTGGTGATCCTCATTTTCCTGGTTATCTTTGTTGCCGGTATCATTTTTGCGGTTATTAGCTTTACCTCAACAGGCGGCAAGGCTCCTGATACAGAGAGAAAGCTAGGTCAGTACTCATCACAGGAAATCGGAAATGTACTGGACTTTTTAGATACTGAAGGCTACAAATACAAGCTTGCAAACAATAACACCATCATCGTGGATGCAAACGAGTACAGCGATATTACTGAGCAGATGCTGCGTAAGGGTATTGCTCTTCCTCAGGAAGCAACCGACGAGGGTGATCAGATTATTATGACCGACTCAGGCTTCGGTGTTTCCCAGAGAATGGAAAACGAGAGAATCAAGCACAGCCGTGAGGTTCAGCTTGCAAGGGCCATTGAGCGTATCGACGGTATTTCTCATGCAACCGTACTTTTAGCAATTCCAAAGGACAATGTTTTTGCAAGAGAGAAGAGCAGACCAAGTGCTGCTGTTGTAGTTACTCTAAAGCCAAATACCTATCTGTCTCCAGAGAATGTTAATTCCATCAGATTCCTTGTAGCATCCTCAGTACATAATCTTCTGTCAAAGGATGTTACCGTTACCGATCATAATGGTCGTCAGTTAAGTGCCGAGGTTAAGGGCGATTCTCCTGAGAGCAAGATTCAGCGTGAGTTTGAAATGAGAACCATGCGTGAAGCTCAGTACCGCGACAAGCTTGATTCAATCCTGATGCCAATGCTTGGTCTTGGCCGTTACTCTGCTGAAGTTGATGTAACTCTTGATACCACCGTACAGGAGGAAACCGCTCAGCTTTATAATCCTGATTCACAGGCAGTACGTTCTGAGACCTTAAAGGAGCAGTCTGGTAATGAGGATAAGAAGAATCCTTATGGCGTTCCTGGCTCTCTTTCAAATCAGCCTCCTGCAAATGCTGCAATTCCTCAGCAGTTAAAAGACGGTACAGGAAGCTCTTCAGATTCAACCTCAAACCGTAAGGAAAGCCGTGAGGCTGTCCGTAATTACGAAGTTGATACCACAGTAAGACATACTGTTCGTCCATCTAATATCGTATCCCGTCTGACTGTATCAGTAGCAGTTGACTACAATCGTGTCGTGGATACTGAGGGCGGTGTTAAATATGAGCCACGTTCACAGCAGGATCTTGATAAGATTGCCGATCTGGTACGCGGTGGTTTAGGTCTTAATGAGACTCGCGGCGACTTTGTAAAGGTTGAGACCGTATGTTTCCCTCATGACGATGTTAAGCCTCCACTACCTTGGTACGAACAGGAATTCTTCTACAGACTTGTACGTATCGGCGGTTCTGTTATCGTTGTGCTGATTGTGGTTATCTTCGTGATACGCCCACTGCTCAACAAGCTGCTGCACAAGGACGAGGAGGATATGTCTCCAGAGGCAGAGCAGGACGAGCTCGATTCTCAGTCTGCACTTGACGGCTATGACGATTTCAACCTGATAGCCAAGAACAAGGAACTTGCTGATCAGGTATACACTATCAACAACGACGGCGGTATTGAGCTTCCTAACCTTCATAAAGAAGCTGATCTGCTCAAGGCTGTCAGAACTCTGGCTTCCAACGAACCTCAGCTGACTGCGGAAGTTGTTAAAGAATGGCTTAACGCTGATTTTAAGGATAAGAACTAGGGTAGTACTATGTCAGATGAAAATGTTTCAGCACCAGCTCCTGCTCCAGCACCAGCTGCTATGCCTCCAATCGGTGGCGGACAGAATGCTTTACTAGAATTCTCTGATGACGAAAAAACAGCACTGGAGAATATGTCCGGTATGGACAAGGCTGTTCTTCTGATGCTGTCTCTGTCAGAGGAAGATGCTGCTCAGATCTTCAAGAATCTGGAGCCTAAGCAGGTTCAGAAGCTTGGTATCAGAATGTCTGAGATGGCAACCTTCTCTCAGGATCAGGTTAATGCGGTTCATAAATCCTTCCTAAAGGAAGTAACCAAGCATTCAAATCTTGGTCTTGGAAATTCAGATTTCGTTCGACATGCTCTGGTTTCTGCACTGGGTTCAGAAAAGGCAAACAACCTTATCGAACAGATTTCTCTTGGTACCGGTTCTCGTGGTCTGGATTCCTTAAAGTGGATGGACGCAAGACAGGTGGCAACCATTATTCAGAACGAGCATCCTCAGATTCAGACTATCGTGCTCTCCTATCTGGAGCCTGAACAGTCTGCCGAGATTCTGTCTCAGTTCAATGAAACTGTAAGACTAGATCTGATTATGCGTATTGCAACCTTAGAGGAAGTTCAGCCAGCAGCATTGCAGGAGTTAAACGAGATTATGGAGAAACAGTTCGCAGGTGCGGCTGGTTCTCAGACAGCCAAGATTGGTGGTCTGAAGAGTGCTGCAGATATCATGAACTACTTAGACAGCTCAACCGAGACTCAGCTGATGAATGCAATCCAGTCTCAGGACAAGGAAATCGGTGGACAGATCCAGGATCTTATGTTCGTATTCGAAAACCTCAATACTGTGGACGATCGTTCTATTCAGACTCTGCTGCGTGATATTCCATCAGATGTACTGCAGAAGGCTCTTAAGGGTGCTGATGATAACCTCAAGGAGAAGTTCTTCAAGAACATGTCTTCTCGTGCTGCTGCATCTATGAAGGAAGATCTTGCATCTATGGGACCTACCAAGCTTGCCGATGTTGAGGCTGCTCAGAAGGAAATTCTTACCATTGCTAGAAAACTTAATGATTCAGGTGCCATTATGCTTAGCCGTGGAGGTGGCGGTGGTGACTTTGTTTAATAATAAGGCAGTTCTCGTATGAGTGATTTTTTTCAGAAGAACGCCGCAGCAGCGGATGGCGATGTAGCAAATGCCTCTGACATAGCGAATGAAAAGCCAAACAGGGTTGATATCCGCTATGACAAGAAGATTTCTACTGTCACCTCAGCTGCTAACGTTTCAAACTATAAGGTAAAGGTATGGCCAACCCTCTCTGAGGATTTCGTGACCGGCACCAATGCGCTGGGCATGAATGTGGAGATGGTTGAGCGTAAGCGTGCCATGATGCGCCTTGAGAAGAGACGTAATGAGTATCTTGAGGAAGTGCAGCTGCTTTTAGATGCGCACAAGATCCTTGAGGAGGAAGAGGCTGCAGACAGAGCTGCACGCGGTATTACCAGCATCACTATTGAAGAAGTTGAAAAAATCAGAAGCGATGCCTATGAGGAAGGAAAGTCTCAGGGCCATGATGAGGGCTATCAGGCCGGTCTTGAGGAAGGCAGAGCAGAAGGAGAAAAACAGGGCCATGAAGAAGGGCTTGAGAAGGGCAAAG
>JAZRAY010000131.1:0-5818 GCA_045634805.1 Succinivibrio sp.
CTCCATGGCAGTCTGAAATCCAGGACGGTAGATCAGTACAAAGGCATTGAGTCCCTTCTTTGAAATTTCAAGTGCATGAGGAAAGCTGTCGTGAATGGCTCATACATAGACAAATCCTCCGCCGGAATTGCAGATGGCAAATCTTTCCTGAGGCTTTCCTTTAAAGAAGAATAGTCCTGTATTTCTTTTGGTAGGATCGGTCTTTTTTTCCTCTTCAGTGTAGATATCAAAGAAAATCTGTTTTCCTTCACTGGCATTTCTTTTAAGGGGGTTTACAATCTCAACTGTATTGTCTGGATCAATATAGCTGTACCAGGTAAGTCTTATCGAGTTTAAGGTAGTTCCTGAATAATAGGCTTTGTTAACCGGAAAAATCAGTCTTCCGAATCCAGAAAAAATCGGATCTGATATCACTTCATCCACAGAAGATTGTCCTGTGTACATGTTAATCTCCTGCATTTTTAAATCTTCTGAGATGCTTTGTTCTTCGGACTGAACTGCTGCTGTTGATAAGAATACAGACAGAACCACTGCGTTAAGACCTTTAGATATTGTTCTCATTGATAATGTGCTCCATCTGTATTTTTATCTGCTTTGTCAGTTTCAGCTCATTGAGATTAGATTTTCTGGTTGGTTTTGTTTGCTCCAACAATCTCATGGGCTTTGTAAGGCTCCTCAAGGAACAGCAGATCCTCATCGGTAAGCTTAAGATCAACAGACTTTAATGCATCATCAAAGTGATTTATCTTGGTGGCACCTACAATTGGAGATGCAACGCCTCGATGCAGCAGCCAGGCAAGAGAAATTTCGGTCATGGAGACTCCATATTTTTCACTCAGAGCGATTACTCTTGCTGTGATTTCAAGATTATTCTCCTTAGCACCGTCATATTTCAGATGTGAAAACTTGTCGGTGGTGTTTCTTAAGGAGCCTGAATCCCATTCTCTGCGACAAAGATGACCTGAAGCCAGAGGGGAGTAGGGAATAAGACTTACATTATACTGACTGCATACAGGGATCATCTCTCTTTCATCCTCGCGGTACAGCAGATTGTAGTGGTTCTGCATGGTTGAGAATTTTGTAAAGCCGTTCTTTTCAGCACAGATCTGCATATTGTGGAACTGATAGGCATACATGGCAGAAGCACCTATAGCACGCACTTTTCCCTGTTTTACAAGCATATTAAGAGCTTCCATAGTCTCTTCAATCGGAGTCTCAAAATCAAAGCGGTGGATCTGATACAGATCAAGATAGTCTGTCTGAAGTCTTTTCAGTGTTCCATCAATTTCTCTTAGAATCGCTTTCTTTGAAAGACAGCCATCGTTGAAATAGACCTTTGATGCCAGAACCACCTTGTCACGAGGGATCTTAAGATTTTTAAGTGCATTTCCTAGGTACTCCTCACTTGTTCCAAAGGAGTAGATATTGGCGGTGTCAAAGAAATTTACTCCATGATCGTAAGCATAGCCTATCATCTTCTCAGACTCTTCCTGATTTAAAGTCCATTTGAGAAATTTATCAGAAGCCTTTCCGTATGACATACAGCCAACGCAGATTCTTGATACCTCGATATCGGTATTGCCAAGTTTTGTGTATTTCATTTAATTCTCCTTATTTATAAATTGAGTCTAGGAACAGAGCAAATGCAGCTTTAACCTCAGCATTTGGAGTTGCCGCATCGACTGTAAAGCTGTCTGAGAGTACTGCTTTAGGCTGAAGCTCCCTTAAGGCTTCGAGGAATGCATTGATACCGCTTCCTCTGTGGATTCCAAATGGAATTACGGTCTTGCCTGACATATCGGTCTTTTTGAGGAATGTTGCTACAGGTGCAGGAATGGTGTACCACCAGATTGGAGAACCAAAATAAATAGTCTCATAATTTTTAAGATCAGGCAGTTCCTCCTTTAAGGTTATTATCTCTCCTTTCTGAATCTGTATCTTTGCAACATCAGTCATGTTTTCAAATTCAGGAGCATAAGGATTTGCTACCGTGATTGAATAGATATCGGCATTGGTTCTATCCTTAATCTCATTTACCATGAGCTTAAGATTGCCGATGGTGTTTTCTGTCGGAGCGTGCAGACTGGCTGCGGTTAAGGCATCTACACTCATCTTTGAGGTGTCACCTATATTTTCACTATAGGTGAAATAGACGATCAGCGCTTTTTTTGACATATCTATGGGAGATGAGGCATCTCCCTTAACAACAGAGGCACTGGCACAGCCCATGAGCACTGCGGCGTAAAAACCGCAGGATATAAATGCGGCAAGAGCCAGAACTGAAAGTCTTCTTAAAAATCTGTTCATTGTCGTTTTTCCTTAATACTTTCATCGTTTAGGTATAGGATGCTAATCGGATAGCTTCTTTTCCTTAAGCCATTTTTCAAGATGTTCTGCAACTTCTCTGTTATTGAGATCGGCAAACATGAAGTGGGTGTTTCCTTTTATGCCTACCTCAGGAAGCTTTACGATGGTTACATCTCCACCGTATTTTTTTGCTGTCTCCATAAATTTGAGTGCCAGATTTAATCTTACGCGCCAGTTATCCTGTCCCCACTGTGCTACAGGCTTGTCACCTTGTGGAATATTGTCTCCGAAATAGACAATAATTGGTCTGGAGATAAGCTTTTTAAAGTCCTCTTTTGAGTACTCGATCCCCTGAGCAGGGAATGGACTGGTGGTCCTTTCAACTTCAGGAACTTCTCCCTTAGGAAATGGGAATGCACCTGGCTCCATTGAAACAACAGCCTTTACTGCATCTGATTTAACTGCTGTAGACCAGCCTGGTCCTCCACCCTGAGAATGGGTGACAAGAATACTGTCACCAGATTTCTTCATAACTTCAACCATGGCGGCTGTGATAACCTCATTGTCAAAGGCTCCGGTATTTGGAGTCATCTGCCTTAGGAACTGATCTAAAACTTCAGGATCACGGCTTACTGCCGCATTTTCATATATATCTGGCCAGACACCGATTCTGAAGGTGTTGAACCACAGCTGATCATCAGGCTTGGCACTGATATTCTCTGTAACTGTGGAACGTCCGGCACGACCTCTACGAGGTTGATCTACCACGTAGGTCTTGTATCCTTTTTCAAGAAATATATTTGCAAAGCCGTCTCTGCCGTCTGGAGTAGTTTCCCAGGTTTTACCTGACTGTCCTGCACCGTGGAGAAAAACCAAAGAAAGCTTATGGGCATCCTTTGGGATCTGGTAGAAGACATAGGCATGATCTCCATGCAGCGTCTGACCGTCAAGATTAAGCGGTTCATCCTTTTTATAGGAGCCCTTGGCTGTGACCACTGTGCCGCCCGCAAAAAAACTGCCCTGATCGACAAGTGTTACAGGATTGGTAAAGGCCTGTGCTGTTGATACTAAAGAAAAAGCTATAGCAGAGAGTGTGAATTTAATTTTTTTCATATCAGAATACCCATTATTTGATGATCTGATTATTTGACCGCTTTACCAGCAGAAAATGCTTTTTCCTGTATGGCACCAAGAACTCTGTAGGTTCTGGTTGCGCTGTCAAAACACAGAGGCTTTAACTTGTCCATATCCACCTTGTCATCGGTAAGTACTGAATCGTCTACTCTCATATTGAGGACTCTGCCGATGATCTGATAGTCATGATTGAGTTCCCTTATCTCCTTGACCTCGCATTCAAGGGTTAAAGGATATTCCTCAATAATCGGAGCGTTTACAAGTTCACTTTTGACAACATGAACCCCTGCCTTTTCAATCTTGTTGACTCTGCGACCGGTTTCAATACCGAAGTAATCAGAGATTTCAAGAGTATCCACGGTTGCAAGAGATACTGTAAAAGCCAGGTTCTTTAGGATATTGTCAGTAGTTTTGTGAGATGAGAGAAAGAATGTTATTTCATGAAAGTCGCACTGGGTTGCCCAGCCTGCATTCATGGCATTAGGCACTCCATTTTCATCATAGGTTGCAATGATGAAAACCGGTAGCGGGGTAACAGTTATTTCTCTTGTAAAATTCTTTATCATGTCTGCTTGGACTCCTTAAATTTCCTTTTTAAGGACTCCGTAATGCAGCTGCATAATACAGAGTCCTTTGATGTTGAGCGTCTGTTCTCAGTTTTCCTTGTTTTGGTCTCTATTTAAGATTCTCGCTGAAGAACAGATCAAGCTTATCCACAGCCTTGTTCACGTATTCAGGAACATAATAGGTTTCAATATGCTTGGCGCCGTCAATTAGGAACAGCTCTTTGTTCTTGGTGCCGGTTGCTTTGGAGAATACATCTTCAGTCATATAAAGCGTATCTGCTTTGGAACCTGCCATCATCAGAAGAGGCTGGTTTATCAGATCAACATTTGATGCAACATCAAACTCCATCAGATCTAAAAGGCTGTCTGCTGTATATGCAAAGGTTGAGTTAGGATGAGCATGAGTGTCTCCATAGTATTCCATACCCTGTCTGTATAGATCGGTTGGGATTTTTTCAAGCTCCTCCTTTGTCACTTTTCCTGGTTTAAATCCAAGATAGGTGACTTTTCCGGTCTTTGCATATTGTGCTCTTGCCTCTGATGCCTGCTTTAATCTTTCCTGAACGGTATCAAGATCGTTGTCTAAAAAGCCGTTACGACGAACTCTGCCAGAGTCAAACATGCTTAGAGTTGCAAGGGCCTTAAATCGTTTGTCAGTCTGAGCGGCTTTTACAGAATAGCCACCGCCACCGCAGATGCCTAAAAGTCCGATTCGCTTGGAGTCTGCTCCAGGATAGGTGGAAATGAAATCTGCCATGCCGCGGATATCGTCGATTCTGAACATTGGTCTATCTACATTGCGAGGCTCACCTGAGCTTGCTCCCTGATAGGCGGCATCTGCTGCAATGGTAATAAATCCAAGCTCTGCAAGTTTCTGTGCATAAAGACCTGCTACCTGCTCCTTGACTCCGCCGTTAGGATGGGCGACTACTACAACAGGGTATGACTTCTTTGAAGAGTAGTTTGCTGGTGTGTAGACATTGGCTGCAACAGTGATATCACGAAGCTTATAGCTTACAGGGTGAATGTTTACTTTACCTTGAACATTTTCTGTAATAGCCCCTTCATAAACCAGAGTAAAAGGATTAGCCTCGTATGGTGCTGCACTAGCAGAAGCACCTAATGCAAGAGCTGAACATAAAACTAAGTTTTTGATTGATTTATTCATATTTTTGTCTCCAGAAAATTTACATCTGTATCTATTATTGTTTAATAAACAAGGCAATGAATGCATTTATCAATCAAAAATCTGCCTAAAAATATCATCTGGCTTATAAATGCCATTCTAAAGGTAAAATTCAATTTTGATATTTTTAGGCATAAAAGTGAGAGTTTTAGACTTTTTTCAAACGTTTTTCTTTTCTATATTTCTATATATAACTGTTGGGGAATTGATTATGACGGATATAAAGTCACGCATTGAGGAGCTTGCTCTTCTTATAAAACGTAACCATTCTGATAACGGTTCGGTAGAGTCTTCTATCCCAGGGCTTTTCTTTGTAAGACAGAATTTTACCAGTGCGCCTAAGCATTTCTTTCACAAGCCTTCTATCTGTGTGATTGCTCAGGGAAAAAAGGATATGTGTCTTAATGACAGACACTATATCTATAAACCTGGCGACTATCTTCTATCATCTGTCAGTCTTCCTCTGACAGGTGAGGTTGTGGAGGCCGACAACACAAAACCTTATTTATCCATCAAACTTGAGCTTGATATTGGTGTACTGGTGGATATGTTTTCAGAACTTAAATTAAAACCTAAGGCTCCTGACTCAGAATGTGCCTCAATTGAAGTTGGAAAACTTGATGAA
>JAZRAY010000132.1:0-2974 GCA_045634805.1 Succinivibrio sp.
GTATAAGTGGTCTGTGTCTGGTTATCGCTCTGATTGCCACCATTACCAGAGCTACTTACCCCACAGGCTCTACCGCTGTATCCATTCCAAGATACTCTTCAATTGTCATGCCAATCTCAACAGTCTGAAGTTCATTCTGTGTGATTTCTGACATAGGAAGAACCTGTGGAGGCTGTGCCTTAATGAAGAATGCCTTTGTAAGGTATGGACTCCAAACTTCAAGATACAGTGCCTCGTCTGTTCCCTTTGCGTTGTAAGCTGCAATAAGAGCTTCCCACTCAGCGATTGTATCGTCTGTGATGTTGATGGTAATTGGCCAGCTTCCGCCAGTATCCTGACGTCCTGCCACGTACCTTGTAACATAATCTTCAAGAGCTGACGCATCGATCTGCTCAGTCTCAAGTGAAATACCACCAATGGCGTTAATTCTTGTCAAAAGGGTAAAGGATGAAGGCATAGAACTGCCAATTCCGTAGCCTAACTTTATCCCTAATGTAGAAATTCCAGGCTGTGCCATAGCTTTTCTCCTTTCTTAGGAACAAAAAAGAGATGCTACTATGCATCTCAATCTTTGTCGTTAACTGTATTTATGATTAAGCAAACATTGCTTTAATCCTGTGGAACAATATCTGTATCCCCGGCGCCAATCACTCGACTAAATCGACCAATGGCGAAATACTTTTTTTCTGCGGCTGTCTGAGGATCAGGAAACATAGGAATATTAAACCTAAGTCTCTTCATCTCCTGAATGCAGGCCGTCATGATCTTTCGGCACTCATCTTCTGACTGATCTGAATAAACCTGAAGTTCAACTGTTGCCCTAACAGCATTTACAGTCTGATTTTCAAGGTCATTGCCTAACTCTACAAGCGGTAATAAGTGGACATACAGATTAGGAAAATCACTTACGTTTTCAAGCGACTCGCTTTTGCTTGAGGTAGTACAGTTAAGTTCCGGATAAGGCGCGTCGTCCTTTTCCACAAGCATGTACTGAAGATCAGTAAAAATCGTTGATTCAATTTCCGAATACCAAGTTTCACTCACCACTGTAGAATACCTCTTTTGCAATTCTTTCCACTTGCTGAATCATTTCCATGTCTGCTTTATACATTGGATGAGTAGGTCTAACGCCTGTTCCCATCCTCCACTTACCGGTATGGTCATCTTTCCATTCCTTGTACCACCATTGGTCATCATAAGCGTGGGTTTGTCCAGGAAATGTTCCTTGACCAACACCAGATATATTAAATAAAACCTCGGCAAATTGCGCTGAACCAAACTCAGCCATCAACAACGGACTTACTTCGGCAGTTTTTTTCTCATGGTTCTGCACTTCCCACTCGACATAAATCTTTCGATCTTCGGCAATTAGAAAGCCTACAGTCCTAATACCACCTGTGCCTTCCTTGGAGAAAGAAATATATCTGCCATATCCGCCTGTGTTTTCTCGTGCTACCTGGATACCTGCGTCAATTAGCCTTCTAACAAATATCTCGTTTTTCTCGGCAAGTGATGCTTGATATCTCTTTAATTCTCCGATAGCATGGTTGATTGACTTTTGGTTTAACTTGACCTCAAGTTTCATTTCTTGTTTACCGCTTCCATTAGGCACTTCCAAAAGTACTGTCCCTCAGTCATGATACCAATAACCCTGTAGTCTGCACTTGTTGGGTCAGGCGTTCCATCATCAAGGTATTTTACCTCCGAAGTTTTCCAGATAAGAGTACCGGTTCTAAAAGGGTACTGTTCTCTGTGATAAGTCATTTTTGCAATTGCATTGTTCTGAGTACCGAAAGCCTGCAATTCATCCTCGGTAAGCTGACCTGAAATTGAATTGTAAAAAGTAATAGGCTTAGAATAAATATCCCTCTTTTCGCCTGTTGTCTTTGGAATATTCTCTCCGGCGACAATCTTGTAAACGATGTTTCCATCCTTGTCACGTTCGTAGATAGGTTCTTTCCCTGTCAGCAAGGCATAAATAAGAGGCTGTCGTACACGTCTTGGCGTTCTCATATTATCACCTCACCATTGGGTAAACTCCATAAAACAACTTGTCTCTGTCTTTGTAATGAATGCTTGTTCCATCGGCAGCGTAGCTTGAAAGGCCTTCTGAACCGATAGCACTGTAGTCATACCTTGCAACGCTCTCAATAATTGAGTAATAGTGCTGCATGTCTTCTTCAATCTGCGCTTCGGTATAAGACCTTGGATAATGTCTAGCCTGCACAACATCACGGTATGCTCCGTTGACCTTTGAACGAAGAAGGTTCTCACTGTAGACATCAGCCTGTGCCGGGTCTGCAAGTATTTCATTCTTTAAGTTTTCAACGATTTCATTGAGCATATCCTCTTTTGTCATTGGCTTATCCCTCTACAAGTTTCGCAATCAGTTCTGCTCTGATTTCAGCAGCTTTCTTGTCTTCAACATCAATACCATTCTGTTTAGCCACTGATTTAAGCTTCATAAATGGCATCTTATTGATATCTTCTTCTGTCCAAGCAACCTCTCCTGCATCTTCCTTTGGCTCTTCTTCCGGTTTCTCTTCCGGTTCTTCAACCTTCGGTTCTGCCTTTGGCTCTTCCACTTTAACCTCTACCTTTGGTTCTCCGGTATAAGGTTTGATAACGGCTGCCTCATAGAAGTTGTTCTCACTCAGAAGATCCTTAATGCGCTGGTCAGATGGGGCAACCCCATCACGCGGATATAAGTCACCCGCGTGATAGGAATGTCCTGCATCCTGCGCATCATGAAAATCACGAATTACTTCATACTTCATAATGCACCTTTCCCCTTTTTAATCAGGCTGTAACTGTAACAGCAACAGTCTTGGTTACTGCGCTACCGCCCTCACCAACTGTGCATGTAACATTAACTGTACCAGCTGCAACACCTGTGATAACAACGTCAGCATCACTGAGGCCGTTTGCAACAGTTGCAACGGATGTATCAGCAGAAGCCCATGTGTAAGCCTTG
>JAZRAY010000133.1:0-10683 GCA_045634805.1 Succinivibrio sp.
AGGGCACAGCCGACAGAACAGTTTGTTAAAGACAATAAAAGAGATTTGATACGTAATTCAGTAATCCAGTCTGACATCATAAGAAACTCAAATTTTATTAAAATCAGTTATATATCCAGTAATCTACAGTTAGGATAATAACCCATACAAGATTATTTATACAGCAGTAGAACATCAGTTTGTTGAAACTCTGCTTAAGAATGACCGACATTTTCATATGTCTGATAATGGTGTAGACCTGATATGACATAGGAATAAAGCCAGCCAGAAGCATCAGTGCCTCGATAGGTCTGTGTGAGGATACACATGCAAGCACGGAGAAGAAAATGTTGGAAAGAAGAAGTCCTAAAAGATAGATTGAAGTAATCTTGTAACCAAAAGAAAGCACAAATGACTTGCTGGTTACATGTGGTTCATCAGAAACCATCATTCTTATGGAACGGCCATACAGGATCATTAAAGATGAAGCTCCTGAGGAGAAAGCCAGAAGGATGGTATCAGGATAAATATCAATTGTGGAATGACTTGCAGCAACAATCAGAAACTGTGCGAAAACCACAGAAGCCATTCCAAATACAAGAAAAATCGCAATTGCGCCTACACCTCTGTACAGGTACAGAGCGGAAACATTGTAAAACAGTGTCGCAAGCACACTCATTACGCACAGAAAGATAAACCAGGACAGCACCTGAATATTTGAGCCTAAGGCCAGATAGATGGCAACCGCTCCAAATATAGCTGCTACCACAGTGATCAGGGCCATACGTTTTCTAAGCTGCGTAACCGGCATATCTCCAACCATAATAGGAGAGATAATGCCTGCTTTCTTATCCCTTAAATGGTTCTTATAAGCTCTTGAATAATCAATAGAAAAGTTGCACAGGGCAAGGACGCTCACGCCTGTTATGGAAATTGAAACAGCTGTTATCAGAGTTGCAAGGGTGACATGACCATAGAAAAAGCCTAGCGCACAGCCAAGAATACAGTTTGTCAGTGCAAAAGCATACGAATTAAAACGGATTTTTGAGTTTATCTGATCATTAAGCATCGTACTATTAATTCTTTATCTAAAAAAAATGATTATTATTTGATTTTTCTAGGGTCTTTTCTTCTATTTTAAATTACTTTTTGTGTTTTTTTTAAATTTTGTGAAAAGAATGCGCTATGCATGTATAATTCACGCTGATATTTTTTCGGAGAGCATATTAATAATGTTATTTGACGATCCAGCATTAAAACAGCTGAAAAACTCCTTTGAGAAAGAGAAAGTAAGAAAAGAAGGCTATGTAAAGACCACCGATCGCGCATTCGGTTTTCTTGAGGTAGACAGAGATTCTTTCTTTATTGCCCCTAACGACATGAAGAATGTTGTAAACGGCGATAAGGTTGTAGCCATTATTGAAAAGGACGGCGACAAGACCAAGGCTGTTCCAGAGAAACTTGTGGAAGCCTACCTGACAAGATTCGTCGCAAAGGTTCTTTTTGTTTCAGGCAAACTGTTCATTATTCCTGATCATCCAAGCATCAATATCAAGATTGCTGCAGATGACAGACGCAAGGATCAGTCAGTAAAGCTGAACAACGGCGACTGGGTTATCTGTAACCTTAAGTCACATGCTCTGCAGAAAAAGGAATTCAGAGCAACTCTTGATGAACTGATCTGTAAAAAGGATGATCCTAAGACACCTTGGCTTGTAAGCTTAAGAAAATACGATCTTCCAACTCAGGAACCTGAGGATTCAGATTTTGAGTTCAAAGAGAAGGATCTGCCTCGTGAGGATATGACCTCTATTCCATTCGTTACCATCGACTCTGAGCACACCGAGGATATGGATGATGCTTTATATATCGAGGAGAACGATGAGTACTACAAGCTGTATGTAGCTATTGCAGATCCAACCGGATACATCGAGCAGAATACCCCTGAGAATGAAAGCGCCTCTCACAGAGCATTCTCAATCTACCTGCCAGGTAGAGATATCCCAATGCTGCCAAGAATTCTTTCTCAGAACCTATGCTCTTTAAGAGAGAATGAATTAAGACCAGCACTGGTTGGTATCATGACTGTTGCCAAGGACGGAACTCTGCTTGCCGACAAGACCGAGTTCAAGCTTGCAACCATCAAGTCTCACGGAAAACTTGCCTACAACAAGGTATCAGACTACTTTGAGAAGGTTGAAGGTGCAGATTTCGTTCCAACCGACGAAATCAAGGCAGTCCTTGAGACTCTTATCAGATTTACCGAGTGCCGCGATAAGTATCGTGCTACTCATGCAGCAACCTTCAAGAACAAGCCAGATTATGATTTCGTTCTGAAGGAGGACGGATCTCTTGATCATATCGAGGTTAACTACCGCCGTATTGCCAACCGTATTGTTGAAGAATCAATGATCATTGCCAATATCGCAGCAGGTAATTTCCTTGCAGAAAAACTCAACAGCGGTATCTTCAACCTGCATAAGGGATTTGATCTGCAGAAGAAAAAGGATCTGATTGAGCTTTTAAACAAGGAACAGTGTCCTTTCAATGAAGAGAAGCTTGGTGAGCTTGAAGAGTACAATGCCATCAGAAGATTCGCCATTGAACACAACAATGACTATCTTGACGGCAGAATCAGAAAGCTGCAGGAATTCTCAGAGATTTCAATTAAACCAGGTCCACACTATGCATTAGGTGTTCACAACTATGCTACCTGGACATCTCCAATCAGAAAGTACGGCGATATGGTAAATCACCGTCTTCTAAAGTCCATGATTGAGCACAAAGAGCAGATCACCATGCCGGATGAGAACCTGCTTAAGATCATGAATGAGGCCAGAAGAACCAACCGTATGGCTGAAAGAGATGTTAAGGACTGGTTATACGTTGAGTTTCTGGAGCCTGACATCGAGAAGAAGACCAAGTTTGAAGCAGTAATCTTCGAGGTTTCAAGAGGCGGTATCAAGGCTATTCTTGAGGCTAACGGAGCTATGGTATTCGTTCCATTCTCCATGATGTCCGAGGATAAGGATGCACTGACTCTTCAGGGAGATACAGGTGAAATCTTTGTTAATCAGGATCTGGTTTACAGACTTGGCGACAAGATCAATCTGAAGGTGGTTGAGATCAACAAGAAGACCCGCTCAATTATTGCGGCTCCTTGTGAAAGCATCGGCGGACTGATGCTTCCTGATCCTTATGCTCCTAAAAAAGCTAAGGTAGCGCCAAAGCGTAAATAAAACTGTCTAAAATCGCATTTTTTAAAAGAAGCTTCAATAATTTGAAGCTTTTTTTTTATTTGAATTTAAAATAGAAAATGATAGATAACAAAAACATACAGGAGTATTTATGGAAATTATAGACGGTAAGAGTTACTTGCCTCAGGTAAAGAAAATGATTGAAGACTCGGCCATGAATCTTAATCAGGATGCAGCCTTCCAGCATTTTGAAACCGAACTGGATAATGTCGAGAAAAAATACCTTCCTCCTTTTGGTGATCTGATCGTAGCTGTTGATGAAGAAGAATTTCAGGGCATGGCAGCTTTCAGAAAAGTAAACGACGAAAGATGTGAAATCAAAAGACTGTATGTAAGACGTGAAGCACGCGGTCAGCATCTGGGCGATCTGCTTTTGGATGAGATTCTGAAAAAAGCTAAGAATTCAGGTTTCACCGAGGTGATTCTGAATACCCCAATCAGTGTTACTGCAGCAGTAAATCTGTATAAGAAACACGGTTTTGAAGTTTATGAAGGCGAAGATGTTAAGCCAAAGCCTAACACCTTCTACATGATTAAAGACCTTTAAAGTCTTTTCCAAAAGAAACCTGTAAGATAAAAATATCGCAGGATGAATTTCCTGCGACGTGTGTTTGTTATCTTTACTTTAAAGAGAGGATATTCCACTTAAGAGAGAATCTTAAGTGGATTTTTATTTTTAGAAGCTGATTCCGCTCTGTTTTAGAAGAGCATCAACCTCAGGTTTTCTGCCTCTGAACTCCTCAAAGTTCTTCAGTGGCTCATAGGCACCGCCTGATGCCAGGATCAGATCCTGGAAGTCTCTACCGGTATTCTTGTTGAAGATACCGTCCTCCTCAAACTTTGAGAATGCATCTGCAGCCAGAACCTCAGCCCACTTGTAGCTGTAGTAGCCTGCTGAATAACCGCCTGAGAAGATATGAGTAAAGTTGTTAGGGAAACGGCTGTCCTTAAACTGAGGAGTAACCGCAACCTTTGACTTAACATCATTTAAGATCTCAAAGATTCTGCCGCCCTTCTTCTCGTCGTACTCAAGGTGGATTCTGAAGTCAAACAGAGCAAACTCAATCTGACGCAGCATAGCCATAGCTGACTCAAAGTTCTTGGCATCTAACAGAGCCTTTAGCTTCTCCTTTGGAAGTGGCTCATGAGAGGTTACATTTGATGACAGGAAGTTTAATACCTCCTCCTGCCATGCAAAGTTCTCATTGAACTGGCTTGGAAGCTCAACTGCATCCCATGGCACACCGTTGATACCTGATACATCAGCGATATCAATCTTGGTTAGAAGATGGTTCAGGCTGTGACCAAACTCGTGGAACATGGTTACAACCTCGTCGTGGGTCAGAAGTGAAACCTTTCTGCCAACAGGACGACTGAAGTTACATACAAGATAGGTTACAGGAAGCTGCAGAACACCGTCTGAACGGTAACGTCTGGTCAGACATTCATCCATCCATGCACCGCCGTTCTTGCCTGGGCGTGCATACAGATCCATGAACAGAGTGCCGATGATTGAGCCGAACTTGTCCTCATAAACATCAAAGCACTTTACGTTCTCATTCCATACATCCACGCCATAGCGCTGTTTTAGGGTGATACCGTATAGACGGTGTGCACACTCGAACAAGCCGGCGATAACCTTGTCCTCAGGGAAGTAAGGACGAAGCTCTTCCTCTGAATATGAATACTTCTTCTGACGAAGCTTCTCTGAATAGAAGGTGATATCCCAAGGCTCAAGCTTGTCTAATCCCTGCTCCTTGGCAAAATCCTCAAGAGTCTTAACCTCTTCCTTACCCTGCTTGTATGATTTTTCAGCAAGATCTTCTAAGAAAGAGATTACAGTCTCAGGCTTGTCAGCCATCTTGGTTGCAAGTGACAGGTGAGCAAAGGTCTTGAAACCTAAAAGTTTGGCTTCTCTGTCACGCAGCTTTAAAATCTCCTCCATTAAAGGAGCGTTATCCCATTTGCCTGCGTTAGGACCGACATCTGATGATCTGGTGCCATAGGCAATGTACATCTCACGTCTTAATTCTCTGTCTTCGCAGTAGGTCATAAATGGAAGATATGATGGCATCTCAAGAGTGAATACATAACCATCAAGCTTTCTCTGGGCTGCCTCAGACTTTGCAAGATTCAGGGAGCTCTCTGGAAGTCCCTTTAATCTTTCCTTATCTGTAATATGAAGGGTATAGCCGTGAGTTGCATCTAGGACATTGTTAGAAAACTTTGACTGCAGCTCAGACAGTCTTGATACAACCTTGGTGTATTCAGCCTGAGCATCTTCTGGCAGGTCGATACCTGACAGCTTGAAGTCACGGATTGAGTTCTTAATGGCTTTCTGCTGAGGAATAGACAGTCTGCCGAAAGCATCTGATGCCTCAATCTTCCTTAAAATCTCAAAATATGGCTTGTACTGACCTGCCCATGAGCTGAACTCAGAAAGCATTGGCAGGCATTCATCATGAGCAGCTCTCAGCTCATCGGTGTTGTTTACTGAATTCAGATGAGAAACTACCCCCCATACCTTTGACAGTCTGTCATCAGCCTCTTCGACAGGAGCAATGGCATTATCCCAGGTAGGATCTTCCTGATACTTCTCACTGACCTCAATAATGATATTTCTGCATTTCTCAATTGCGTTCTCTACAGCAGGCTTAACATGTTCTGGCTTTACTGCTGAAAATAATGGTAATCCACTGTAATCTAGAAGCGGATTCTTGCTAACTTGTTCATTCATATGTTTTTCCTGCTTAAGACAAAACGATCTTACAAGCAAAGTCTCTGTTAGTTTTTGATACCTATTTTGCTATGTGTTAAGATCATCTAAATATACAACAATATATATACATAATGTATATATGTGGACAACAGAGACAAATTTCCATATGTCTGACCTAAATAAAACTATCTTTTCACAGAGAGTCAGTGTACTTAAAGATGCAATGGCTCAGGCAGAGCTTGATGCTCTGATTATTTCTCATGATGACGAGTTTCTGTCATATGAGTTAAATGAAGATAAAGAACGAATTAAATATATCAGCGGCTTTTCAGGAAGTGCCGGTTACGTGGTTATTGCCCGTAACTTCAATCCACAGCTGGAAACCCGCGGTATCGAGCTTAGCAACAACCGTGGCGATGAAACCACAGTTGCTGAGAGAAGCTGCGCCGTTTTTGTAGACGGTCGTTATGTCGTTCAGGTAAAAGATCAGATCGACTCAAAGCTTTATCAGGATTTTGACTTTTCTAAGGTAAGCCCTAGCAACTGGCTATGCTCAGTCCTGCAGAAAAACGCTACTGTAGGTATCGATGCCAACTGTATCAGCTACAAGGAATACAAGAGCATTGAAAAGGATCTTCAGGCTCTGAACATCAACCTTGTTCAGACACAGGGAAATCTTGTAGACAGAATCTGGGATGACCGCCCAGAGGAGATTGTCTCACCAATCAGAATTTTCAACGATGAATACAACGGCAGTCCAAGCACCCAGAAGCGAAAAAAGCTTGCAGAAACCCTGCGTGACCTTGATCTGGACGCCACTGTAATCACTGATCCGGAAAGTATCTGCTGGCTTCTGAATATCCGCGGCAATGACAGAAAGTATCTGCCGGTTATCAACAGCCGCGTTGTAGCCTATTCAAATGAGGCTGTTGAATGGTACATAAATCCGGAGCACTTCATTGACAAGGAAAGCGGTGAAGATATTCATGAAAAACTTCATGAGCATATCGGACATATCGATATCTTCCCTGAAAATGCCTTTGATGATGTGCTGAACAGACTTTGCTCATCAAACTGCAAGGTTTATGTTGATCCTGATTCAACCAATGCCCACATCATGCTAAGCCTGATTAACGGAGGCGCAAAGCTGATTGAGGGACTTGGTCTGTGTCAGAAACCTAAATCAATCAAAAATCACATCGAGGTTGCCGGTGAGTATAAGGCTCACATTAAAGACGGTATCGCGATGTGCCGTTTTCTGTGCTGGCTTGATAACCTCACCCGTATTGAAACTCTTGAAAACGACGAGAGCTTTATCAGACGTGTTGAGGAAACAACCGAGGCAGACCTTGCCGCCAGAGCAGAAATGTTCAGAAAGGTTGAGGCAGGCTATATTGAGCCTTCCTTTGCAACTATTTCCGCACTGGGTCCAAATGCGGCAATGTGTCACTATAATCATGAGAATGCTGAAAAACCAAGAGCCATGGGACATGACAGCGTATATCTCATCGACAGTGGCGCTCACTACAAGGACGGTACAACTGATATAACCAGAACCGTTCTGGTCGGACCACATCTTTCAAATGAACTTAGAAAGATGTATACACTGGTACTGAAATCTCATATTTCTCTTGCAACACTGATCTTCCCTAAGGGAACAACAGGCATTCAGATTGATGCTATTGCAAGACGTCCTTTATGGGACTACGGTGAGGATTTCGCCCACGGTACCGGTCATGGTGTAGGACACGTTCTGTCAGTACATGAGGGACCTCAGTGTATTTCCTCAAAACGTTCCATGATTGCACTTGAACCTGGAATGGTTATTTCAAACGAGCCTGGATTCTATAAGGAAGGAGAATTCGGTATCCGTCTTGAAAACCTGATGGTAGTTATGCCATGTACACAGCCTGGCATGAAACATATGCTATGCTTTACTCCTTTGACACTGGTTCCTTTTGATACTAGATTTATCATCAGAGAACTTTTATCTCAAAAAGAGATAGACTGGCTGAACAATTATCATCAGAATGTAAATAACGTAATTACAAATGCAGCAACATCACTAAGTGATGATGAAATCGTATGGCTGACAAAAGCCACCGCTGCAATTTAGGAGCAAGATATGCCTTTTTGGAAAAAAAGTCTTCCAAATTCATTATATTGTCAGACAAGACTTCAGCAGCTTCCAACTATTCCTGTAGGAATATCGGACTACAATATTCTTGAAACTCCTCATCACTGCTACACAAGAATACTAGAGCTGATTGCATCAGCTAAAGAAAGAATTCTTATCACTGCCCTGTATCTTGAGAATGATGAGATCGGCAGAGAAATCCTTAATGCTCTTTATGAGGCAAAGGAAAAGAATCCAAAACTATATGTAAGAGTCTATGTGGATTTCCACCGCGCTCAGCGTGGCCGTATCGGTGAGGGAGCATCCCTTGGAAATTCCGAGCTTTACTATGACATGGCCAAAAAGACCGAGACTCCACCTGCTATCTATGGTGTTCCAGTCAAGCGCCGTGAGCTTTTCGGTGTAATGCATCTTAAGGGATTCGTATTTGACGATACAGTTCTGTATACCGGTGCAAGTATCAACAATGTATACATGGGCTACAACGGCAAGTACCGTCTTGACCGCTACCATGAGATTCATTCAAGAGAGCTTGCTAACACCTTATGTGCATTTGCTACCAATGCTTTCCATCCTAACTTTGCTGTACAGGATTTCTCTCAGGGACAGGTTCGTCCTGCAAAGGATATGAGAGAGGAAATCAAGGAGCTTCGCAAGCATCTAAGCTCAGTACAGTACATGGTTAAGAACGAGAAGGTAACCAAGTACCACGTGGGTGTTACTCCTCTGGTAGGCCTTGGAAAGAGATCAAATCTTCTGAATCGCTCAATCCTTTGGCTTTTAGGTGCAGCCCGCGAGAAGATGTTTATCTGCACTCCATATTTCAATCCTCCAAAGATCATTATAAAGGCTTTAGAGGACGCATTGAACCGTGATGTGGCAATTACACTGGTTGTAGGAGACAAGACTGCCAACGATTTCTTTATCCGTGACAGTGAAAACTTCTGCACTATTGGTGCAATTCCATACATTTATGAGCAGAACCTCAAGAACTTTATCATTAAAAACAAGAAGTTCATTGATTCTGGTCTGCTAAAGGTTATGCTATGGAAGGACGGAATCAATACCTACCACGTAAAGGGTATGTTTATTGATAACAACTATGCTCTGATTACAGGTAATAACCTGAACCCTCGTGCATGGAGTCTTGATCTTGAGAATGGAATCATTATCACCGATCAGAATCATCATCTGCAGGAGAAGTTCATTCATGAACAGCAGTATCTGCTGCGTCAGACCACCAGAATCCGTTCAGAGGATGAGATTGAATCAATCGACAACTATCCACCTGAGGTAGTAAAGATTCTGAAGAAGGTTAAACGCCTGAGAGCTTCTATCTTCATTAAACAGCTTTTATAAGAGATTTATGGTCCCTAAAGATGATTCTTACTATGCAAACTCAGATATAGCCATCATCAAAGGGCTAGGGACCACTTATACATCAAGCTTCTACAAAAAGGGGATCTTTACCTTATTTGATCTCCTTTTAGACTTTCCATTCAAGTTTCTTGATCAGACCAAGATAACCAAGATTGCCGACATCAGACCTGACGGCGGATTCTATTTTATCGATGCACACATCGTAGCGGTACAGAATGTCTTAACCCGCAGAGTGAAGATGCTCAAGATGATGCTTCAGGATGACACGGGTAAAATCGAGGCTGTTTTCTTCAACCTGTATCCAAATCAGATCAAGGCTTACACCAGAGGTCGAAGAATACTGGCCTTTGGTCCTGTTAAGTACAATGACTACAACGGCGTGGTCAACTTTACCCAGCCAACGGTAACCTTCCTTGAAGAGGGAGATGAGGTAAAACCTCAGGAGCGAATGACTCCTGTATACCACGCTGTAGAAAAGGTACCACAGGCTGCCATCAGAAAAGCTGTAAACGGCGTCCTGCAGTCACTGCATGCCATTCCTCTGCCAGAACTTCTGCCTCAGAAGCATAATCCTTTTAAACTGACTTTAAGTGAGGCTCTGGATCTGTGTCATTATCCATATCCTCCAGAGATACCTAATCAGAAGATTATTCCTGAGAAGACAGATGGCTTTAAAAGAATAAGCTACGAGGAACTTATAGCCTATCAGCTGACACTTCTATCAGTAAAAAGAAAGAATGAGCAGCACAATGCCATAGCTATAGACAGGGCAGAAAAGGAAACCGACAGCTTCATAAGATCACT
Organism: Succinivibrio sp.; assembly: GCA_045634805.1. Classification (GTDB taxonomy): domain Bacteria; phylum Pseudomonadota; class Gammaproteobacteria; order Enterobacterales; family Succinivibrionaceae; genus Succinivibrio. The sequence continues at coordinate 10,277 of JAZRAY010000133.1, forward strand.
GCATTTTGAGCTTACCGGAGCACAGATGCGCTCCTTTAAAGAGGTCCAGCAGGATTTAAGCTCACAAAAGCCTATGCTCAGACTGCTTCACGGTGATGTGGGCTCTGGTAAAACCATGGTTGCTGTTCTGGCTGCAATTCAGGTGGCTAAATCAGGAAATCAGTGTGTGGTTCTGGCACCAACAGAACTTCTGGCCCACCAGCATTATCAGAAGTTTAAGGCTCTATTAGATCCATGCGGGACCCGTACCGAGCTTATAACCTCATCCATCAAGGGTGTAAAGCGCAAGAAGGTTTTAGAGGATATAGAATCAGGTGAGGTTCAGGTCATCATTGGAACCCACAGTGTCTATCAGGAAGAGGTTCACTACAGAAATCTTATTCTGGCTATCATTGATGAGCAGCACC
>JAZRAY010000134.1:0-1730 GCA_045634805.1 Succinivibrio sp.
AGCTGCAGGATGTTCTATAACAGAAGCAGTTATCAGGCACAGCCTACAGAGCGCTCAAAAGGTATTATCGCCAGAGCCTATCTTTACATGAATTATCGTTATAACCTGCCTTTAGATTCAGAGCACATGAGGCTTTACAGGACATGGAATCATACCTATAAGCCAAATGATAACGAATGCAAACGCAATTACATGATCAAAAGGATTCAGGGGAACGACAATCCTTTTGTAACAGAGCAGTGCGAGCTTAGAATCGCTCATCCTCACTCGGTTACAAAGAAGGACGTAGAATAAAAAGGACTTAACCGAAGTTAAGTCTGAAAAAAACATCCGCAACAATAAATGAAGCGGATGGTGAACTTCAATCAGTTTTGATTATTTAGCAGTTTTGCCTGTTACAACAACTTCTACTCTTCTGTCTGCAGCAAGACAGTCGATTAAAGGCTTACGTGACTTGATATTTGCACACTTGTCACCGGTTACAGGATTTGCTTCGCCCTTACCCTCTGCAACCTTGGTGGTGATTCCCTGGTTTGCAAACTCAGCAGAAACTGATTCAGCACGGTTCTGAGATAGTTTTGCGTTATATGCATCTGAACCCATGCGGTCGGTATAACCGTAAACCTCGAACTCTGGATCCTCAAACTTCTCTGAAGACTTGATAATGGTTGAAACTGCGTTCTTGCCCTCGTCTGACAGAACTGAGCTGTCGAATGGGAACAGAATACCAGCATCTAAAGTATGAATCATCTTCTCAACTTTCTTAGCAGCTGGCTTTGCTACAGGAGCGTTGTGCTTCTCATCCTGAATGGTGTACTGGAATGATAAGTACAGAAGGCCCTGATCAATACGAGTATTTCTGTCGTCATCTGGATGGAACTTACGGTCAGCAGCTCTATAGAAGTAATCATAGCCACCGCGGATGCTGAACTTTGGAGTAAATGCATACTGAATACCAACACCGGCTACACCGCCCCATACACTGTGGGTCTCGTGATTGAATGAATGCCAGTTGTAGGTTGGACCAATCTTGAAGAATACATCTGAGCCTTTGTCATCAAGAGGTTTTGCAAAGCGTGAATATAGCTCAACGATATTGTAGTGGTCCTCAATACGGAATCTGCAGTTTTCACAGGTGAAAACGATCTTCTGATCCTTGATGTAGTTATAGCCTAAACCAACACCGAACCAGTCTTTGAAATTTCTTTCTGCATAAGTCTTGATACCGTAACCATCATTCTGAATTGAAGTGGTGTAGGTATACTCACCGAATTTGTACTTTGTACCGATTTTGTGGTCAAAGGCGTGAGCCCAGCCACCGCCAAGACCGAAGGTCCAGCTGTCCTGTAAAGCTGCGCTTACGTTAGAAGAGATAACAAGAACACCAATAGAAAGAATTGAACAAAGTAAATTTCTTAGCATAGTACACATACCCGTCTTTTTTTATTTTTAATTTTTAAATTATTATTTTTTTATAAAACGCGTTTTAAAAGCCGGATCATACTAGCACTTTATTTTACAAATATTAAATACCCGTCACATTTTACATTTGATTTTTCACTACTTATATACATTGTTTCTTGCAAAATAAATTCACATTTTTTTTCTAAGTTACTGAAACTTTATTTTTCCGAGTAAATTTTTTTTGCATTTTCTTGTCAAAAAAAAATTAATAAAAAATTTCACATTAACGTTTTGATTTGTATAATAAAATATACCAATGCACAAAA
>JAZRAY010000135.1:0-6394 GCA_045634805.1 Succinivibrio sp.
CATATACATACGAACTGGATCGGTAGTTCTGCCAATATCAACAGAGCTGTCCAGCTGATTTGCTACAATTTCAACGTCTTCAGAGTCTGTCTGGGAATTGCCATTCAGAAGAATGTCGTCCGCCTCAGGAGGGGTTTCACATACGGTGATACCCATGTCAACAAAGGTCTGAATGAAAACTGAAAGCTGATCGCCACTAATAATATCAGGTGGAATTAAATCATTGATTTCATCAATTGTTAAGTAACCTTGTTCTTTTCCCTTTGCAATAAGTTGTTTGAACTCAGTACTTGCAGAATTATTATCCATTTATCTTAGTAGTCCTAGGAGCTGTAGTCATATGACACGAAATGGGTAAGGTTGCCCTTGCCCATCCCGACTTAATATTTATAGGCTAGAAAAGCTTAAAATGCAAAGAAATTCGCAATTTTTTTATTCTAGCTCTAGATCATCAGGTAGTGATGCGTTGTGATAAACATTCTGGACATCATCAAGATCTTCCATAGCGTCGATCATACGCATGAACTTAACTGCGGTTTCAGCGTCTAACTGAGCCTCAGTTGATGGAACCATTGAAACTTCAGCATTTGTTGGCTTGATTGAAGCTGCTTCGAAAGCTTCTACAACATCAGCGAAAGCCTCTGGAGCGGTGTAAACATCGATTGAACCGTCATCGTTGGTAACGATATCATCAGCACCAGCCTCAAGACCGATTTCCATTGCCTTCTCTTCATCGATAGGCATCTTGCCGTCTTCGTCTTCAGCGAAGCTGATAACACCCTTCTTGGTGAACAGGTAACCAACAGAACCTGAAGTACCTAAGTTACCGCCAAACTTGGTGAAAGCGTGTCTTACATCAGAAGCTGTACGATTGTGGTTGTCAGTCATGCACTCAACCATAACTGCTGCACCGCCAACACCGTAGCCTTCGTAGGTGATGTTCTCTAAATCAACACCATCACCACCGCCAACACCACGCTCGATTGCACGCTTGATGGTGTCACGAGTCATGTTCTGTGCTAATGCAGCAACAACTGCAGAACGTAAACGAGGGTTGCTTGACTCGTCACCGCCGCCCATACGAGCAGCAGTTGTGATTTCACGAATCAGCTTTGTAAAAATCTTACCACGCTTAGCATCCTGTGCTGCCTTACGGAAACGAATATTGGCCCACTTGGAATGTCCTGACATTTTTTTCTCCTACTTCACGCTTAGCGTTATTTTTCGATATCGGTTACAGCAATAGCTAGCTCATTTAATGCTTCGCTATTTGCAAAATTAGGTGCATCTGTCATTAAACATGCAGCTGCGGTTGTCTTAGGGAATGCGATTACGTCACGAATATTGTCAGTGCCGGCAATCAGCATAGTTACACGGTCCAGACCGAATGCAAGACCAGCATGTGGAGGTGCACCGAATGATAGAGCGTCTAACAGGAAGCCGAACTTCTCGCGAGCCTCTTCCTTAGAAATACCTAAAACAGTAAATACAGCGTTCTGCATGTTCTGATCATAGATACGAACAGAACCACCACCTGACTCATAACCGTTGATTACAAGATCGTATGCATCAGCATAAACTGACATAGGATCAGCAATCAGCTGCTCTGGAGTTACATCCTTAGGAGCTGTGAATGGGTGGTGCATTGCAGTTAAACCAGCTTCATCAGTCATTTCGAACATTGGGAAGTCAACAACCCATAATGCCTTATAACCGTCTGCAACAAGATTTGCATCCTTTGCAGTCTTAAGACGTAGAGCACCCATTGCAGTTGCAGTCTTAACTCTTGGACCGCAGCCGATGAATACCATATCGCCGTCTTTAGCGCCTGATAAAGCAACTAAATCAGTTAGTTCCTTCTCGGTAACGTGCTTACCGAAAGAAGCCTTTAAGCCTTCTGCACCCTTGGCAATCTCGTTAACCTTGATGTATAGAAGACCTGAGCCGCCCATCTTCTTAACGTAGTCAGTGTAATCATCAATCTGACGACGGGTTAGAGCAGCACCGCCTGGAAGTGCAAAAGCGATAACACGTGACTTGTCATCACATGCAGGCTCTGATAGAACCTTGAACTCTGAATTCTTAACAGCTTCATCAACCAGCTTTAATTCAAAGTCAATTCTTAAATCTGGCTTGTCAGAACCGAAACGGTCCATAGCCTCTTCCCATGACATTACAGGAAGCTTGCCCAGATCAACATTCTTCATGTTCTTGAACAGAGAAACAATCATTTCTTCCATGATGTCTCTTACGTCCTGAGAGGTCATGAATGATGTCTCAACATCGATCTGAGTAAACTCAGGCTGTCTGTCAGCACGAAGATCTTCGTCTCTGAAGCACTTAACGATCTGATAGTATCTGTCGTAACCTGCAATCATCAGTAGCTGCTTGAACAGCTGTGGTGACTGAGGTAAAGCGTAGAACTTACCATGGTGAACACGAGATGGAACTAAATAGTCACGTGCACCTTCTGGAGTTGCCTTGGTCAGCATTGGGGTTTCAATATCAAGGAAACCGTGTGAATCCATAAACTGACGAACAAAATGAGTAATCTTTGCACGGGTGGTTAACATGTTAACCATCTGTGGACGACGCAGGTCTAAGTATCTGTAACGTAAACGCTGCTCTTCGGTGTTTTCCTGATTGAAATCTAGAGGAAGTGCTGCAGCCTTGTTGAAGATCTTAAGCTCGCTGGCATAAACTTCGATTTCACCAGTTGCCATCTTAGAATTGATCTGATCAGCAGGACGTGCCTTAACAGTACCCTTAACGCAGATACAGAACTCATTTCTTAAAGTTGAAGCAACCTCATGTAACTGCTGATTGTCAGGCTCGAAAACAACCTGAACGATACCGGTACGATCACGAAGATCGATAAAAATTAAACCACCTAAATCGCGTCTACGGTTAACCCAGCCACATAGTGTAACCTGGGTATCTTTGGCGCTAAGATTTACATTACCACAGTAAATTGAACGCATTGACATAAAAATATATTAGCCTCTTAATCTATAGGCATAGACATAAAAAATGGCAGATCTCTCCATTATATAAATGCTGAATCAGTATTACGAAACAGCCTTTAACTCTGGACATCTCACTTAGGATTTGCCCATAAAACATGAACAGATCGCGCAAAATAACATTATTTCAAAATTTCAACATTATACGAAATAAATGAGAGGTTATCAACATTTTCAGGATCTGTAATATTGGTTAAACGGCTTTAATATGCCATTTGTCAGCATATTAAACAGCAAATATTTCTCAACTGGAGCATTTAAATCAGAAAATCGAGAAAATTCAGACAAAAGTGCTTTTTTAATGTGATCTGGAATACGATTTTTTGCACCATTCCAAAGCAATGCAATCACCAAAAGAAAAAAAACAAAAATATGCTAAAATGAGTTGTGCCTAAGGAGGTTTATTTTATGTTCAGAGCTCTTAAGAAAATCGTTTTTGCAGCTTGCATTGGCGTTATGTCATTCTCAAGCATTGCAGCCCAGGAAACAGCTAATCAGAAAAAAGTATTAAATGTAGGTTGTGAGGGTGCATTTGCTCCTTTCACATATATTAATGATGAAGGCAATATCACAGGTTTTGATATTGATCTTATTAAAGAGCTTGGTAAACACTTAGGTTACGAAGTTAATATCAATGTAATGCAGTTCGACGGTCTAATTCCTTCCCTGATGGTTGGTAACATTGACCTGATTATCTCTGGCTTTACCATCACCGAGGAGCGGGCCAAGAAGGTTGACTTCTCTGATCCTTACTACCTTTGCGGTATGAGCTATGTAATCAATAAGAAGAATCTAAAGAAATATGATTCATATGAAAAGCTGAACGGTCAGACCTTATGTACTCAGCTTGCTGCTACCGGTACCAACTTCGCTCAGAAGTATCTTCCTAAATCACACCTGAAGATTTTCAATGCTCCTCCTGAGACCTATATCGAATTAGGCAATGACAGCTGTGTTGCTGCTGTTCATGACAAGCCTGTAAATGACTTCTTCCTTGCAAGAGACGTATCAGGCAAATTCACTTCTGTTGAGATTACTCAGCATATCAACAAAGAATACTACGGTATCGCCGTACAGAAAGGTAACGAGAAGTTACTTAAGGAAATTAACCAGGGCTTAAAGGAAATCGAGGAAAACGGTGTCTTCGAGAAGGTAAGCAAAGACTGGTTCGGATACAATATTCTGGATTCTCTAAAAGCAGAATAGAATCACAAAAACTCTGTCACCCTAGTTTAAAACTAGGGTGATAACTCAAGAATCCTCACAATATTCTTTTCACCATATTTCTTTACGACAATTTCTTATATCATTTTTCATATTCCATAAAGGAATTGATATTCTTTAAAACCTTTAACTGCTTGATTATCTCCTCATTCCAAAAATCCTTCTGCATTCCGTTATTAGCTTGAATGGCACTCTTGCCTACAAAAGAATCCATAAATTTATAACTGTTTTCCCTATAGGTATTCCAGGCATTCTGCATATTAAACAGATCATCCTCACAGCCCTTTTCTTTGCAGTGAATCTTAAGATTATTGTATGTTGTGTCCAGTTCCTCATTGACCATCTTCTCGAGTGTATTAGCGCAGGCTACTGCCTCAGCCATTGAATGAGCGTCAATAACACAATTTCTAAGGAACAGGCCTTCTCTTGGATCAGCCTCAAGGCGATAACCAACAGGTACAATAATGTTGGTTGTGCCCTCTTTGTAATCCTGACCAAACAGACTCTTTACATAGAATTTTAATTTAGCAGGATTTTTTCCTGCAAAGATCTGAGCCTGAAGCTCAGCTATCTTTTTTTCATCAACAAGCCCCTTCTGATAATTATCCAAAAGAGACTTCAGTTTTTTTACCTTATCTTCCTCTTCCTGTATCTGACTTTTGAGCTGAGCTACAAAATATTCGTTATCATAAGCCTCTTCTTCAGCATATGAACAGTTTACAAATATGGAGCTGAAGGCTATCACAGTGCCAAGCAATAGATTTTTTCCAGACATACTCATACCTCATATTTTGTAAAAATACAAAAGGGGTATTTTTGATGATAGTTTTAAATCAGAATTTTGGATGAGGAAAGGTTCACACTATTTTTAGTGGTTAACCTGATTTTTTTTGTGAAGAACATCAATAATGATGAGTGGTATATACTGAGAATAATACAGCATCACATTGTATTACCTGATACCATTAATTCATTTCTTTGATTCAGTTCAATTTTGTTTTTTAAAGCTTACGATCTCGGCTTACTCTAATTCTCGCTAAAAAAATGCTAAACCAACAGTAAGCTCATAAAATACATTCCTCTACTCTTTTTTCTAATTACAATCTAATTCTCAATCTTCAGAAAACATACAGATCCTCTGTCACATTAAAACTTCTCTCTCTATGCTCTTAGGATTTCTTTAATCTAAGATTAAAAATACAGACATCTAAAGAGAGTATTTGTGAATTGAGAAAAAGAACAATAAACATCATCATAATAATGTATGTAATACTGTTTACAGTAACAGCCATCTCTTACATAAGAGCTAGAAATAACACTCTTCATGTAGGTGTGGACGGCTATTGCGCACCATTCAGCATCACCAACTCTCATGGAGAGCTTAGCGGCTATAACATTGATGTTATTAAAGCAATAGCCAGAACTCTGGAATATAACATTGAGTTTAGAATTATCCCCTTCACTGCTCTTGAGAAAGATCTTAAAAGAAGAATTGTAGATGTTGTAATTGCCCCTATGGATAGCGGCAACGATATGAACATCAGATCGGATATCATCTATACAGAACCATATTACTTCAACTATCTGACATTACTTAAAAAGATTGATAAAGATATTGCATATACAGAAGACGGATTCGGTAAAGGAACAAAGATCTGCCTGCCTAACAAGCCTTATATATTAGATTATGTAAGAGCACACTATATAGGTACTACTGTGAAGATCTATAACGGTTCTAAGAACGCTGTAGATGCCATATATAAGAATGAATGTGATGTTGTAGTAGATACCAAATCAAGCAACGAATACTACAGAACAAAGCATAGACTTAACAAGATGGAAATTAAGCCTATATACAACGCAGTTGAATACAATCATATCTATAAGATAGCTATGAATGCCAACAAGAAGTATTTAAAGGAAAGAATTAACAAAGCTATAGATCATTTAATTCAGACAGGTGAATTAAACAGGATCCATGAGAAATGGTTCTCGTCAAAATATCTGGAAAAGAAGATTTAGATGCTTCAGAAACACAAAACCCAGTCACAAAGGACTGGGTTTATGTAAAAAATGGCGGAACGGACGGGAATCGAACCCGCGACCTCCTGCGTGACAGGCAGGCATTCTAACCGGCTGAACTACCG
>JAZRAY010000136.1:0-2104 GCA_045634805.1 Succinivibrio sp.
AGTATACTTCTCATCTCCAAGAGCGCTCTCATCAATTCCAGGTCTAACTGCGCCGCGCAGAATTGCTGATACGTAGAAGGTTGGATCAGTAATATGTCCTCTGGTGATTACAGAAGTGATACTGTCCTTTGCCAGAGAGATCAGTGTAGATTTAGATTCAATGATTCTGTCATTGGCATCATAGCTGCCCTTGGCGGTCAGGTGGGATGTGGCAAGGTCTGTAGACAGTCTGAATTTAGCCTGACCCTTATCGAGGGTGGATTTGAAATCAAGACTGTAAAAGCCGCAGTCACCGCCTTCGATAGATGAAAGTAGTTGCTTTAGTGACAGCTCATAATCCTTTTTGTTGCCGCCGTTGATTAAATCAAGACCAAATGCTGAAATCAGAAGTGATTTTGATTTTATAAAGATATTTCCACCAAGCTTCTGGGTAACAGATAGGGAACTGTCCTCATTTTCATCTGCATGAAGATCAACATCGAAAGAGATTTTACCGTTGAATAGTTTTGAGAACAGACCGCTGTTCAGATCAGACATATCAAAGTCTTCGGATTTTGCCTTGAAGCTAAAGGTATTCTTTGTAAAATCCCTTGAAATTGAAGCAGTTGCATTTGAGCTGTAGCTTTCAACCTTATCAAGAACAACTGAGTAACCATCATTGCTGTAGGCTCCGTGAAGCTCGGTACCCTTTATAAACAGGTCTGAATAGTAGGCACTGTCTGTCTTAAGGGTGAATTTGCCAGGAGTTCCTGTTACTTTCTTAGTCTTTTCATCAAACAGGATGTCTTCAATGTTCAGATTTACAGATTTTACTGACAGAGGAATCTTATCGATGTGAGATACCAGCTCGGTGTTATCCACACTGAAGTTCTTAACTGTAGTGTTATGAGAAAACAGCAAGTATTTCAAACGGTTATAAAGCTCAGGTGTAGGCTCGAACTTAGCATTCTTAAGAGTAAAACTGTTGATGGTGACAGTTGAATTCTCATTATCAAGATTGCTCAGCTCTATACTGCTGCTGTACTCACCGGTAAAGAGTTTACCCTCAGAGCTGATGCTGATAAGGTCCTTTCTTACAGAAGCCTTAAAAAGAGAATCCTCTGCTGTAACCAGGAGGTCAGGTTTAGATATTTCTCCTGCTTTTCCTTTGAAGTCAAAGGAAATATTCTTATTATCAACTCGAAGATCCTCTATCTTGCCTGATACCTGTCCTAAAAGCAGATCTGCTGCAGGAATTGAGAGCACACAGTTGTTAAGGTTTGCGCTCTTTGCTCTGATATTGTAGTTATCAATCAGGTCTGAGTATTTCTGGAAAATCGCATTGTTTAAAGAAAGTTTAGAAAAATCAATAAGCTGTGTATTCCTGTCAATGCTCAGATCCGCAAAAACAGTTCCACCGAAAATTTGCAGCTGAACATCTGAGATTTCAACCTTATCCTCTGATGAAAGTATTCTTGCATGAACCTTTTTGACCTCGTGATTATCAAGAGAGCCTGTCTGTGCATTCAGGGTTGAGTCATTAAAGCTTATCTGCTGCTGTTCAGAGACTATGACATCAACAGCGGAGAGGTCTGCTTTGTCTGATTTGAATCTGCCAAGATACAGAGGACTGTTTATAAGATCATGCTTACTGATGTTTATATTTCTGTATCTGAATCTTTCTTTTTTAAGATCTTCAAGATCCCTGTTATCAAAGGAAATATCCTTTGCATACAGGTATTTAATATCAAGGTTTTCTGATGAGATTACACTCTTTAAGTCGTACTCAACGTAAATCTCACCGATACTTGAATTACCCAGAGTTACCTTTTTCAGCTTAAGAACATCAGGGTAGAGTGGAGAAAATTCTATTTCATCGCAGTTAATTGAGAAACTGGTACGCTCTGAGAGGAATTTTAAAAGCGGAGCCTTTACATGCTGGCCGTTGAAATACAGAATGAATCCCCATACTGCAGCAATCGTGACAATGAGAATACAGACGGCAATCTTAATGAATTTAAGATAGCGCGGAGTCTGTTTTCTGTAGTATATATTCGGTTTGAAAGCCATTTACAGCAAGCTCTACACTTTAAATTTAGGGAACCAGCGGGAGATCAGTGCTCTG
>JAZRAY010000137.1:0-3026 GCA_045634805.1 Succinivibrio sp.
TGCCCCGACCAGCCTGTTTTTTCAGCGATTCCACGAAGCACATATAAATCCTGTTCGGTAAGTTTAAAATCAAATAAAGACAGATTTTCTTTGAGTCTCTCTTTTGATGAGGCCTTAACCAGAGGCAGAACATTATGGGCAAGACAGAAGCTTAATAAAACCTTGGCAGGACTTACCTTGTGCTTTGCAGCAATATCAGTTACTACAGGATGAGTCAGCAAAGCCCCTCGTCCCAAAGGAGACCAGGCTTCAACCTGAATATTATGACGCTGACAGTAATCAACTGTACCGGTCTGCATATATCCAGGATGGAATTCAATCTGATTGATAACAGGTTTTTCTGAACAAGAATGGATTACATCAAAGTGCTGAGGCAGGAAATTGGAAACACCGATGGATTTAACCTTGCCTTCCTGTTTAAGGAAAATAAAGGTATTCCACGCTAAAAACAGGTGCTCCTCCCACTCCTCATCTGTTTCGTTTACTCTTGGCCAGTGAATCAGAAGCAGATCAAGATAATCGGTACCAAGAGCATGAAGAGATCTGTCAAATGATTTTCTGATATCTCCAGGTGCCATATCATCCTTCCAGACTTTTGTAGTCAGGAAAAAATCCTCTCTTGCAACACCAGAAGCCTTTACAGCCTTTCCCAGGATCTCCTCAGAACCATAAAGTGACGCCGTATCAAAATGTCTGTAGCCGCAGCTGATGGCATTCTTTATGAGGTCCACTCCTTTTTTATTGTTATCAAGACCAAAGGTTCCAAAACCAATACATGGAATTTTATTGCCGTCAGAGAGTAAAAAGGTATCGTCAAAACTTGATATTTTCATAAAGCACCCTGAGTTTGGAAAAATTCTTATAGTTTTTGCTTTTCAATTATTGTTATCTTCAGATATTCGTAAACCGCTTTTATATCTATTTATACAAATGGTCACATACTTTATTTACGATTTTTGACAGAGATTCTGATTTTCGATTTTTCACAGATTAGGCAATTTTTTGCATATATCACAAAACGGAACCTTGAATTTTTCTGAACAGAAAACCTGCAAAAAATGCGAATACATTGTTCTAATTTAGACCTAACACTCTGATTGGTGTAGACAAATTATGTATAATCAGAAGAAAACACTGTATACAGAAGATGGTGATATTTTGAACGAAAAGCATCGAAACCTTACTTTAAAAGGTACAACAGCAAACAAAGGTATCGCTTTTGGAAAAATCAGTTTTCTCAAAAGAGTTGCATCTGAGTTCGATAAAGTAAAAATCAGAAGCATTAACGCTGAATGCGAACGCTTTGAAAAAGCAAGACAGCATGCGATCACACAGTTAAGCGCGCTCTACGAAGCTTCACTTGAAAAACTAGGTGAACAGAATGCAGTTCTATTCCAGATTCATCAGATGATGCTTGATGATCCGGACTATGTTTCTTCCATCAATGAGGTTATCCGTAAGGAAAAGGCTAACGCTGAATATGCCGTCCACAAGGTAGCCCTGCGTTTTGAAAAGCAGTTTTTAGAGATGGACAATGATTACATGAGAGGAAGAGCCTCTGATGTAATTGATATTTCCCGCCGAATCAATGAAATCCTGATGATGCATGCCGGCAAGATAAAAAGTAAGGGAATTTCATTTGAGAGTGACGGTCCCGTTATTCTTGCAACAGACGATCTTGCCCCTTCAGAAACAGTTCAGCTGGATCAGCACACTGTTACCGGCATTATCACCACAAAGGGATCTGACCGTTCCCATACCGCGATTTTCGCAAGAACCATGGGAATTCCTACAGTAGTATGTATTGGCAGTAAGCTTACCAAAAGATACGAAGGCAAATTCGCAATTATTGATGCCAATACAGGAACTGTTTACATCGATCCTGATGAAGAAACCATCTTAAAATTCAATGAGATAAAAAAGACAGACGATGCACAGCACTCTCACCTAGAAGAGTACCGTGGAGTCCCAACCAAAACCAGATCCGGACGTAAGATAAGACTTTACGCAAACTCTGGATCTCTATCAGATATTGATCTTGTTAAGGCTTCAGATGCAGAAGGTATTGGACTTTTCAGAAGTGAGTACATCTATCTTCAGTCTAAAGATTACCCTACCGAAGATGAACAGTTCGAAATCTACAAAGAAGTTCTGAAAGGCATGGGAGATAAAAAGGTTATCATCAGAACACTGGATATCGGTGCAGATAAAACAGCAGAATACTTTATGCTCAAGCCTGAGGATAATCCTGCCATGGGACTTAGAGCAATAAGACTGTGTTTAAGTAACCGTGCCCTCTTTAAAACTCAGTTAAGAGCATTATATAGAGCATCGGTATACGGTAACCTGTCAATAATGGTTCCAATGATCACCTCCGTTGAAGAGGTTACCGAAACCAAAAAGATAATAGAAGCTGTAAAAAAGGAACTTACTGAACAGAACCATGAGTTCAGGGATGAGGTTGAATTCGGAATCATGATTGAGACACCGGCAGCAGCCTTAATCTCAGACGAGCTGGCGCCTTACGTTGATTTCTTCAGTATCGGAACTAACGATCTGACCCAGTTTACACTGGCAGCCGACAGACAGAATGCAGATCTGGTCAAATACCTAAATCCATATCACCACTCAGTGGTACGCCTCATCGAAATGACCATTCAGAACGGTCATGCTGCAGGTATCTGGGTTGGAATCTGTGGAGAACTTGCTTCTGATGAACATTTTTTAGGCAAACTGATTCAGCTTGGTATTGACGAAATGTCAGTTGTACCTTCAAGTGTGCTTACCCTTCGAGCAAAGATAGCAACACTGGGTTAGACAATTGTTTCAGTATTACCGTACCAAAATACATATTGGTACTGCCTTATAGATTTAGCCCCTGTACCACTGTAGATATAAAAAAATAAATTTAAATACAGTGAGTTAGGATATAGGAGAAAAAAAATGCCTCAATGTATAGTTGTTGCTGATGAAATTACAGGCGGGAGCGCCGTAGGAGCAATGCTTGAAAAAAACGGTACCTCTGT
>JAZRAY010000138.1:0-4011 GCA_045634805.1 Succinivibrio sp.
TTTAGAGGCTAAGATCGCAAAGGGTACCTTTAACTCTGATCTTTTCTACAGACTGAATATCATCAACATCAATATTCCTCCTCTAAGAGACAGAAATAATGATATTCCTCTTCTGACCAAGCATTTCCTTGCTCAGGCTGCTCAGGAAGGTCACACCGAGCCTAAGAAGCTTACTTCAGAGGTTCTTGTGTTCCTATGCCGTCTGCCATGGCCAGGCAATGTACGTCAGCTGAAGAATCTGTGTAAGTACCTGACCATCATGGTAACAGGACGTGATATTCAGCTTGTGGATCTTCCATCTGAGTTCCTGCATGCAAACAACACTCAGAACAAGAATACCTCAAGCGGTGCTGTGGCTAAGGAGAATCAGTCATGGCAGGATATGCTAAGAAGCTGGGTTGATGCAAAGCTCAAGGCCGGCGAGAGAGATATTCTAAATGAGGCTGTACCTGAGTTTGAGAAGGTTATGCTTGAAGCGACCCTTACCTTTACCGGTAATCACAAGCAGGAATCAGCTAAGCTTCTAGGCTGGGGTAGAAATACTCTGACCAGAAAGATTAAGGAACTGAATCTGAAATAATCGCAAATTTTGTTTCATAGTAAAGCGATATTTGAGTGCAGGCTGGGTCTCCCAGACCTGCATTTTCTTTATCAGAGCAATTATTTTTTTAGAAAAACAGTCTCTAATCGAGGTTTTTCATCAAATAATATTCTTTATATTCAGATAGTTAATTAAGAATTAGTTTTTAGTTATAACAGATAATTAAAAATTAGTATTAGCCAAAATTCTTTTAAAAGATAAGAATAGCAACATCGAAAGATAATTAAAAAAAAACAAAATCCTATAAATAGAAAATTTAAGGAATATTATGAAAAAGAATCAGCTATATCTTCAGAAAGAAGCATTCTTCTTATCTGACAGAAGAATTACCACAAACAAATACTCCGACAGCACCTCTGACTGTATGTGTATGTGTATGTAGCACTCAGACCACCCATAAATTTTCCATTAGTTTTAATTAAGTTTTTTTAAACAGCGTAAAAGCTGTCCGGAGTTTTATTATGTCCAAGTTTTCAAAGAAAAATATTTTACTTACTGTTTTTTCTGCATTTTTAGCTTTAGGTGTAACTGCATGCAATGATGATAGCAGCAAAACAGCAAAGGCTGACACTGTACCTGAGCATATCAAAATCGGTGTGGTACCAGGACCTTACAAGGATCTTCTGAAAAACCATCTGACCAAGGTTGTTGAAAGTCGTGGTCATAAGCTTGATTTTGTTGAGTTTTCTGACTGGGTTCAGCCTGATTCAGCACTGGATGCAGGTGAAATCGATGCCAACCTGTTCCAGCACTCAATCTACCTTAAGGCAATTGTTGAGAATCAGGGCTTAAAGCTTGATGAGGTTATTAACGTACCAACTCTGGGATTATTTGCATTCTCCGAGAAGGTTACCTCTCTTGATGATCTGAAGG
This sequence comes from Succinivibrio sp., assembly GCA_045634805.1. Classification (GTDB taxonomy): domain Bacteria; phylum Pseudomonadota; class Gammaproteobacteria; order Enterobacterales; family Succinivibrionaceae; genus Succinivibrio. The sequence goes on from JAZRAY010000138.1 coordinate 1,475, forward strand.
ATGGTGCCCAGGTTGCTCTGCCTAATGATGCGGTAAATCTGTCACGTGCTCTAAGATTCGCCCGTGATGCCGGCATTATCACTCTTAAGGCTGACAAGGATGATCTTAAGGCATCTATTGCTGATATCGACAAGAACCCTAAGCACTTAAACTTTGTGCCAATGGAAGCTGCTCAGCTGCCTCGCTCACTTGATTCAACCGACCTTGCCCTGGTTCCTGGCAACTATGCATATGAAGCTAAACTGCCATTTGACAAGGCTCTTGCAAAGGAGAAGGTTTCAGAGCCTATCAAGCTTGTGGTTACCGTACAGAGTGATCGTGTAAACACCGTTGGTGCCTTCTTAAAGGATGCTGTTGCAAGCCGTGAGTTTACCTCATCAGTAAACGCAGATCCTACATACAGAGATTTTGCTAAGCCAGAGTGGTGGCCTGCAAACTAATCAAGAAGAATAATAACCTTTAGTGGAAAGATATATAAAAATGATCAGATTCGAAAATCTAAGTGTTAAGTTCTCGCACACCGACGCTGAATATACAGCAGTTGACCGCGTTAATCTAACCATTAACAAAGGCGAGTTCTTCGGAATAGTAGGCGCCTCCGGTGCAGGTAAGTCAACTTTGGTTCGTACAGTAAATCTGCTGCAGAAACCAACCTCAGGTAATGTGTATATCAATGGGGAAAACATCGTAAACTACAGCGGACAGAAGCTAAGAAACCTGCGATTAAACATCGGCATGGTCTTTCAGCACTTCAACCTGATATCCAATGCCACTGTCTATGACAACATAGCTTTTGCCCTTAAGGCCTCCGGCACTGCAGTTAAGGAAATCCAGAGACGGGTTCCTGAGCTTTTAGAGCTGGTAGGACTTGCAGATAAGGCGGAATTATTTCCGCCATCATTATCAGGCGGTCAGAAACAGCGTGTGGCTATTGCCCGCGCTCTTGCTAACAATCCACAGATCCTTCTATGTGATGAGGCAACCTCTGCACTTGATCCTGACAACACCAAGGAAGTGATTCAGACACTGCGTAACATTAAGAATCACTATCCAATCACCATACTGTTCATCACCCATCAGATGGAGGTTGCAAAATCTCTGTTTGACCGAATTGCAGTAATGGAGAAGGGTCGTCTTGTTGAGGTTGCTCCTTCCTACACTCTGTTTGCAACACCACAGTCAGATGCAGCCAAGGCTCTTATCAGCAATGATTACAAAAAGGCTGTACCTAAGAAGGTGTTGGAGCAGGAAAAAGATCTCTACATGATAACCTACAAGGAAGAGGGAGCTTTTGATCCTGTTATCTCAGATGTATCAAGAAAGTTCCTGAATACAGATTTATCAATTATCGAAGGCAATATTGAATACGTGCAGGATAAACCTATCGGCAGACTTCTGATTTCTCTGCGTACCAGAGATGAAAAGGAAAAGGAATCTGTAATCAGCTATCTGCACAGAAAGACCTTCATAAGCAGATTGGATGCGGAGTAAAAAATGAGCAGTCAGTTACTGGAATCAACCCTGAATATTCTTCAGAACGAGTTTTTAAAATCCATCTATGAAACCGCTCTGATGATTGGAATTTCATTTTCATTAAGCCTGGTTTTCGGTCTTGCACTTGGCTTTGTACTATACCTGACCTCAGGTAAGACCTTTTTTGAAAAGACCATCAGTCTTAATAAAACGGTATCAGCGTTTATCAACATTATCCGCTCCATACCTTTTATTATTCTGGTTGTGTTCTCACTGCCGCTAACCTTTATTCTGGTTGGAACCAAAATCGGTCCGATTGCAGCTTCAGTACCTTTATCAATCGCAGCGATTGTCTTCTTTGCAAGACTGGTTGAGAGTGCTCTAAAGGAGGTTGATGCAGGTGTAATTGAGGCGGCAATTGCTACAGGAGCATCTCATTTTCTGATTATAAGAAATGTACTTCTGGTTGAGGCTGCACCAGCAATTGTCAGAGGCATTACCATAACCTTCATCAATCTTATCGGCTGCTCAGCAATGGCAGGCATGGTCGGTGGCGGCGGTATCGGTAATCTTGCTATCCAGTACGGTTACTATCGATATGAAACCGGTGTAATGATCTTTACTATTGTGGTACTGGTTGTTATCGTACAGTTAGCACAGTTAACCGGCGACAGAATCGCCAAGCTACTGACCCACTAAAAGACAGAATAAGGATACTCATGATTACTCTAAGTGAAAGAACAAAATATTTTACTGATTCGGTCATACGCCGTATGACCAGAATCTGCAACGGATGCGGTGCTATCAATCTCTCTCAGGGATTTCCAGATAATCCGCCTCCTTTTGAAATGACTCAGAGTCTTTCAGAGATTGCACTTAGCGGACCTCATCAGTATTCAATAACCTTTGGAGCTCAGGACACCAGAGAGGCACTTTCAACTAAAATCGAGCACTTCTCAGGTATTCACTACGATCCAGATACTGAGCTCTGTATAACCTGCGGCGGTACAGAGGCCATGATGAGTGCTGTCATGGCTACCTTAAATCAAGGCGATAAGATAGCA
>JAZRAY010000139.1:0-5250 GCA_045634805.1 Succinivibrio sp.
CTTAAGTCCTCAGGCAGTTCAGATGGTATTGAACAGTTCGACAAGAAATTCTTTCTTTTGAATATCAAGAAGACTCTTGTAAATTCTGTATTCAGCAACTCTAATGTCAATCTGCAGAAAATGCAGATGGAAGCATCAGAATGCGATCTGAAGTTTAAGGAAAAATGTCTTGATGCCATGAAAAAGGAAGACGGCTTCAAGAATATGGGCATGCTTTACAAATCCACTACCACTAATGCCCAGAGAGCATATCTTGATCTGATGTGTGCCTTCATGATGACAGCAAAATTCCATCTTGCAGCTGAAGACAAGGCTTCAGGAAAAATCCCGAACTCACAGCTTCAGGAGCTGCAGTGTGCACTGGCAGAACATATTGCAGAAGGACCAAAAGGCTGCGTCCAATCAGAAAAGAAGGCATTAGATATTCTCGATAAGCTTCCTCCTGAGGTTAAAAACAGCTGTGGTGATGCGATAAAACAGCTAAAAGATCAGATTAGCGCAATCTCAAAGAACAAACAGAACGCAATTGAGGATATAAAAAAGCGCAGTGAGGATCTTAAAGGCTTTCAGAATAATTTAAAGGGTTTCAATCCTGATAACTTTAAACCTACAGAACTGAGATTTACTCAGAACACAGCAAACGCAGGATTATCACCATACTGCGGTGTGAATTCATGTGTCCATCTTGATAAGGAGACAAGTGCCCAGTTTAAGGAACTAAAAAATGAGCTGGAGCCAAAATTTCAGGAGGTTGTAAAGCTACACCAGGACATAGAGTCCTATTTGAATTCTCCAAACATAAAGGGCAGCAGTCTAAAGACCTTAGCAGCAAGAATTGAGAATGATGCATCAGGAAATACCTTCCTTTTAGATAAGCTTAAGGCTCATTCAAGAAGTGCATTTGAGAACATCGGTGCAAGAATTGTAAGTCTGGTCGATAATCCTATTTCAAATGCAAATCTGGCTTCAGAGCTTACCAAAATTGCCACTGATATCCAGAGACATCTTCTGCCCGAACATGCTAAACCTCTTGCCAAAATTCTAAGTCTGAATCTTACCAAGCTTCAGATTGGAGTAAACGGACTTACAGAAACACCAAATCTTCTGGCATTAAGAAATCTCATGGGAAAAATCAACGAAGATCCTAAACTTCAGGATAACTTTCCTCAGCTTATGAATGTTCTTGGTCAGGCACGTTTTGATTTCAAGGGCTTTGCCCTGCTTTCCGGAAAGCTTACAGCAGATGACATTAAAAACAATCCAAACTCCATGGGAGAGAAATCGACTGAGGTTTTAGAGGCCTTCAGCAGATGTCTTACAAATCCGGATGAGGGTAACAGCTTTGTAGATAAGCTTGCCGAGGTAAACGTACAGGATAAGAGTATCTTCACCGCATTTGCTGCTATGGGCAGCTATCTTGCACACAGTCCTGATGAGAAAGTGGTACAGAAGTGCGGTAAATACCTGAATCTAAATCTGGTAAAACAGGCTGCCGCATTAGATTTGAAACAGAACAACCTTGATCTGGCAGCAGTACAGCCTAATGCTGATGAGCTCAAGGCAAATCCAAAGCTTTTAGCTGATGAACAGGTAAATCTGGATCTGCAGAAGATAGTCAACTCCAATATCAAGGATATTGACTCTGGCACCTTAAAGAGAGTTCTTAACAGTGCGGCTGCAGGTAAACTGCCTCATCTTGATACCATCTGGAATACCCTGCTTCACAGTGCCTACCATGCAGAAATGACAGAAAGACTGGAAAGATCTGAGATTACCAATGTACCTAAACGAGTATTCTCCTTAAGCACAGAAGAAGCCTCCCCTATCAAGGATCTTATTCCTGAGCATAAATCCAGCGGATACAAAGCTAGACTGGAATTTAAAAACTCCCTGTCTGAGGAAGTTCGCAACCGTATGGCCACACAGTCAACAGGTCTATTCAGAAAGGAGGCTCAGCAGAAGAATCTTGAGGCTATCACCTCTAAACTAAATGCCATGAGCAACTACAACACAGATATTCTTGAGGCATTAGGCAAAGAGAGTACTAAAGGCAAGATCCAGCTGGCATTAGATGAGATGAGAAAGGAACTTATCTTTATCAACTCATCAATTCTAACCGGTGGACCACGCCAGTTTGACAACATTAAAACCGAGGATGAGCTTTTAAAGGTTGCTATTGATAAAGGAGCTCTATTAGACGGCATCAATTCTAAATACAAGGGTATGAGCGATAAATACGCCAAGATGATAAAGGATAAGAATGCCGCCCTTGAGAATCCTATCGTCTCAAAGCTCTTAGATGCCCAGGGACTTATGCCTGGTGATAAACCTCAGGGACAGGATATAGCTGTAACCCTGATTGCTCTTAGGGACAATCTCATTGACGATATTGAAAAACTCTCTGAGAAGGATTTAAAGGATGCCGGTATCAGCAGTCCTGAGAATCTTAAATTCAGTAAAGAGGAAAAGGAATTTGGTATCAGGCTCAATCAGTATCTGGGAAAAAGAAATATCTCAGAGCTCTCAGGAGTCAATCTGCCTGCTCCACAGGAGTTTTCCGAGGATAAGATACAGAGCTTCTATCAGAAATGCGATAAGGCCCTAGAGGAGCTTAGCGAGGTTATTGCAACACAGGGAAAGAGTGTACCTTTAACCAAGATGGCAAAGCTTGCTTTGGATAAGTATGTTGAAATCACCCTGCTGCGTCATGGAGACAGCTATGCTCAGTTTGTAGCCAAGGACGAAGGTTCTAAATTCATACAGAGCAAGGGAGATACCTCAGAGGAAACTTTAAAGACAGCCCAGTCAATGACCTTTGAAAAGGCTTTTGAAATAGGCACAAAGATTCCAAAGCTTTTAAATGGCAACCTTTCAAGTGATGATAAGGATCTTAAGGAGCTGAAGAATCTTATCCTTAACAATCTGGCTGTAAATGCAGGCCTTAAGAGAAAGAATCTGAATGCCTTCATAAAAGCTACTGACGAGGCACAGAGACTTTCAGTTCAGGAAAAGAAAGAGCTTATAAACAGTCTTAAGCTTCTGAAAATGAACGTGGATACCGGTTCATTTACAAGCTCAGATCCTCGTGACAGCAAGCCAACTCAGTTCAGTGCTGATCTAAGGGAGCTTAGCAGAGCGGAAGGTCCTGACTTTGAAAAAAAGCTTGATGCGTTTATAAAAGATCACCTGACATCAGAGAATACATCTCAGGCTGACGCTGTAATCACCTATGCAACCCGCAGCTCTGATCCTCTTGAGACTACCATGAATACCCTCAAGACCGCATTTGACGAGAATTCAAAGCTTGACAGCGGAGCGCTTAAGAAGGTTACAGATTCCTTTACAGCCGACTATAAGAAGAATGTCGGCATGATGAGTAAGAAATCAGCCCTGTATGAATCAGCTCAGAATGAACAGGCTCAGGCTTTAGGCGAGAAGCTTTTAGGAGACAGAAACGTTCGCGCAATTGTAAGACTTGCAGGAAGCTATGCTGCCGCCTCATTAGGCTACTCAGGAAGAAACGAGGTCTTTGAAGCTTACAGAAGTGACTCCACAAGCGATGAAGAAAAAGCCAGAATCGAAAATGCCATGAGAAAAGCCCTCATCGATAGAGGCTTTGATTCCAACCTTGCAGATATGCTGACAAGAGCAAAGCTTATTGAAGGCAAGAACGACCATCTGCTGGCAAGAGGCTGGAGTATTCTGAAAAACACCTTCTTCAGTATCGTCTCCACAGTTCAGTCACGAGTTATCGACAGATTCGAAGGAGACCTGGCAGAAATCCAGAGAAGACACGATAACTTTGAAAGATATCTTCCTTGCGTAAAGGAAATGATTAACTCCATAACTCCTGATACGGTTAAATACGTCGACAAGAGCAAGGATATGGCATTCAAGTTTGATCCGCTCAAAGCCATAGATTCTGTTACCGGAGGAACTCTCACCGAAAACGGAGTGGTATCGCTGAAAATGAGTCTTTCACTTCTGAAAAACTCTGGCGTAGTATTCAATCGTGATGAGGACGGCAAGCTGTCATTAAGCATCAATACCAATACTCTGGCAGGAGTAGGTGTTGAGGCTGGAGTTGATCTGCTTCAGGCAGGCGGAGCTACTGCAGAGGTTGGAGTCCAAGGCGGATTTGGTAAGGTATTGAATCTTAAATTTGATTCTGATGATGAAGCTGCTGTTTTCGTCTGCAAGATGTTCACAGGACAGCTAAGCAGCAATGATGTTAAGTTATCTGAATCTGCATCTGCCGGAACCAGCGGTACTATTCAGGGCGGAGCAAAAGCCTCTGCAGATATCGGCAACCTGAGCAAATGGGCTGTATACGGTGATGAAATTGAGGCCAACTCAAATATCGAAGGAGTGGATGCAGACGAGAAATTCGCCGAGGATCACCCTGTTGTCAACACCATACTCTCCAATGGAACCTTAGGTAAGGTAGAGCTTGAGGCAAATCTAGGCTACGACACCCAAACCATTGTGGACAATTCGGGAACCACTACGGAGAAACACCGTAAATGGACCATGAACATTGGCTTTACAGCTTTTGAATTCGCCGACAAGATTCAGAATATTAAAGAGGTTACTGTAGATAAGATCGCAGGTGAAGTTGAGCCGATAAAGACTGTTTATGAGACTTTTGACAAGATAGACTCAACAGTTTCCGATGTTCTATCTAAACCGGTACAGGCACTGGGAATAGACTACATCGAGAATTTCCATACTGTCCATGTTTCGGATATTACAGGCTCGATTGATTATGCTACAGATAAGACCGTAAGCAACCGTCTCAAGGATGAGCATCTTGAGACACTCAAAAAGGAAGGACTTCTAAATGATGCCCTTGCTAAAAAGCTTGAGGAGGCAAATGAGGGAGACCAGATTATAAATGTAACCTTTGAAATGAAACTCAAGGACGATGTCATAGAGAAGTTCGCCCACGATCCTGCCGCTCTTGCAAAAGAGGCTGACAAGGTTAAACAGAATTATGAATTCTCATCCTTTAGCGTTGAACTTAAAGGCACTGAGAATAAGATTGAATACATGAACTGGTTAAAGCTGGTCTCAGGTGGAATGCTCAGCTATTCATCAAAGACTACAGCTAATGGAAATACCCTATTAACCGTAGTTAAGAATGAGCTTTAAACTTTAATGTTAAGGTAAATCTGTCCTATGAAAAAATTACTGACATTACTTCTTTGTGCAGGAATACTCTCCGGCTGTCATGATGACAGTAAAAAAGTC